>JAFTFD010000328.1 GCA_017449745.1 Lachnospiraceae bacterium | reverse complement strand
TCAATGGCAACAACCGCTATTTCACCATTCTCAACAGTTTCCTGTTTATGCACAAATACAATATCGCCGTCATGGATTCGAGCATTTATCATACTGTCGCCCTTCGCGATCAGGACGAAGTCGGCATGCACAGCAATAGTAGAGTCTACATATAACTCTCGCTCTTCACTCATATAGACAGGCTCACCGCAGGCCACAGATCCAAGGACTGGGAAGCGCTGTGTGCCGATCGGGTGGATGTTGGGGTAAGACGTAAATAATTCTGCGTCAGGGGATAGGTCAACATTTCCATCGATCATGCTGAACAGGACATTAAAATCAATCCCCATGCCGATGGCCGCTTTCTTAATACTGTCAACAGAAGGGGCAATCGGTTTCCCGGTCTTGGGGTGTTTGTTTTTTTCGAGCAAGGAGACGTAAGCCTTGCTGATTCCGCTCTTCTGAGCAAACTCATCCATGCTCATTTCGTGTTCGGAGCGATATTTCTTTATTATTTCACCTAATGTCATTGCTTATCTCCTTACGTATTATCGGCTGTTTAATATATTGTACAATCATTAAGAATATATGTCAAATAAATTAAACAAGTAATTATTGACAGAATTATGTTCAACATGTTAAACTTCATATGTACAACAAATTAGACAAATCACTGAAAGGAGGAGTGATGGAATACAGGATTAAGGAATGCCGAGAAGAAGCGGGCATGTCTCAGGAAGAGCTTGCAAAAAAATCAGGAGTTTCTCGCACAATCATTTCTGGACTTGAAAGCGGGAGTATTACGACAACGACGACCAAAACGCTCTTGCGAATCGCAGAAGCTCTCGGATTAAAAGTCAGCGATATTTTTTTAAACTAAACGTCTAACATGTTAAACGCACTGCTACTCTACGAGTACCAGATTTTATAGAGCTTGTCTTGACAACCTCTATAAAAAAAACTTGCCAACAGAAAGGAGTGAGAATGGCACTGGTAGAGAACATAAAGCAGTTGTGCGAAAAGAGAAGAATTGCCGTGTCGGAACTGGAAGAAAAAGCAGGACTCGCCAGAAACAGCATATACAAGTGGAATAAGCACAATCCAAATGTGAATGCGGTGGTAAGGGTGGCCAGAGTTCTGGATACGACAGTGGATAGCTTGATTAAAGAAGACAACTAAGAAAGGAGGAGACCATGAGCTGGGAAGAAAAACTGCTCAAAGAGATGGGAACAGCTCTGGCAAAGATCAGCATTAGAAGTGCTGTGGCGCCAGATTTGGACCAGATTACGCACGCGCTGCGCGAAGCGGCGGAAACGTCGAGCAATACAGACCTCCGCGAGACCGTAAAAGCGCTCACCGCTAAGCTTAGGTGGGCAACGTCAAAAGTAGATGAAATTAAATGCATAGCGGAAAAAGCTACAGCGATGCCCGAGGGCTGCGATGCAGAGTGAGAAAGGAGAATCAGATGGGGAGAACAGCCGAATCAATTCTTTTGGGATCGGAAGATTTCAAAGAAATCAATCTCACAAAACTCGCTCCGGTATTAGGAACAAGTGCTGCTACGCTTTGCCGGTGGAGAAAATACGGTTTGCCCGAAAACGTGAAGATATTTTGCAGGGCATGCCGAGCCAGGAATATGACCGCAGAGCAGATAGGGCAAATGGTACTGGATATTAAGTAGGAGGATGTTATGACGAAATACGAAGAACTGAAAACCTTTATCGGAGATTTGCAGGAGGGCGAGGGGAAGCTGCCTTGGACCGAAATTGCAGAGGAGCATGCAAGGCTGGAAAAAGAGATACGGGAAGCCCATGCAAATCATCAGATTAGCGGTGCACAGGCACAGAGGCTCCTGAATGAGCTCCCGTGATCTGCGACGACTGCCTCCGCCTCCACCAGTGGGAATGCTGGGAGCAGAGGGGGCAATGTACGGAATACAGGTCGAGGGAGGAGGTCAGAAGACAAATTGAAAGCATCAATCAAAAATATCGTGCTCCCGGATGCGCCGGCTCCGACGAGAGCAGTATACAAAAAGCCGGTAGTGGGAACCTACGCTCCGGGAATGAGGGTGATTGAGATCCCGAGCGTTTATCATCCGAAGCCTGCGCCGATGCCGGCACCTCGGAAAAAGCCGAAGGTAAAAGAGAGGAAGCCGAAGGAACCACGGCAGAGAAAGCCGAGGAAGAACGCGGGATTCTGGACACCGGAAAAAGAGGAAAAGCTGATCCAGATGTACAAAGACGGAGCCATGTATGACGAGATGGGCAAGGTGTTCGACAGGAGCCGAGGCGGGATCTCGTCGAGGATCGAGAAGCTGGTCAACGAGGGACGCCTGGAACACAGGCTGCACATCTCATCATGGACCAAGGACGAGCTGGAGACGATGAAACAGTTACGAGACGCTGGGTTGAACTTCGGCGAGATTTCAGACCGAATAGGCAGGTCGGCCAAGGCCTGCAGCGAAATGCACAGGAGGACATATGGATAAGGAAACAGTGATCGGGACGATATTCTGGGCGGCGCTGGTGATCTGCGGATGCGGCGTGGACAGCTTTTTTGACAGTCCGAAAAGCGCAATCACGTTGATCGTGGCCGTTATTGTCGCCATTTTGTGTGCGATAGCACTCGGAAGTAAGGAGGATTAGCAGTGATAAAAGTGAACGGTGGTAGATGCGAAGCATCTGGAAAGCCCATAGAACTCATGACGGACATAGTCGTGGCATTTGAGATGTTAGTAATGGCTCTCGCACATGAAAAGAAAGACATAAGCAGAGAAACAATCATTTTCGGAATCACAAATGCGGCGGTCGAGGCATTGAACGCAAAAGGCGAAAAGATTGACCGAAAAAAGATTGGTCTGGCGCTGATCGCGAAGGCCGGGGAGGCTGGGCAGGTATGAGAAAGCCAGCAGAAAGAGAAGAAATCTTGATCAGAAAGATGATCGCGGATTACCTGTCGTACCGGGCAGCGGTCCTGCAGAAAGACGGATACATGACCAATCTCTACTACGGGAGCATGAACAACCGCAAGCATCGGCTGATCAGCGAATTTGGAAGAACGGATGCTGAGCTGCAGGTGGCGATCGCGAACGCCGAGGCGATGATAACGCGGACAATAAAAAAGGCCGGCTGATAGCAGCCGGCCAGCCCGTTTCCGAGCACATTAACCAAAGAAAAGTGTAGCACAGCGGGCGGAAATTGTCGAGGGGAAACGGGCAAATCCGCCCGTTTTCAAGTCCATAAGAATATTAAACCTGGGAGAGATACGGGCCAGATGAGCTACATGCAAAAGAAATATAGGTATGGAAACCAAATAGAAGTTAAGCAATATCATACCGCCCGATACGGAGCGCCCGGGCAGCCCAGGCATCAGAAGACAAAGCCTACTCCGGAGGCAGTCAAAAAGCAGAACCAGCGTCGGAAGGAGGAGAAGGTAGCCAGGATCATAGGCGCGAACTTTGTCGAGGGCGACTATGTAAGGACTCTAACATTTGCGCCCGCGCAAAGGCCTGCGGACATGAAAGAGGCACAGAGGATATTTAAAGATTTCTATCAGCTCCTCAGACGGGAGTACCGCAAACGGTACTTTGACCTCTTTTGGATCGCAAACATTGAATGCACTCCTCGAGGGGCATGGCATATCCACTTTATCTGCAATGCGATCTTCGGTGGTTCGGACATCATCAAAGAGCTTTGGCAGCATGGCGGCGTATACGATCAGCTGATCAGAGACATCACGCGCACGGGAAAGGATCTCGGCTCTTACATGGCCAAGACTCCGGACAGCACGTCAGAAGGCGAGCACAAGGTGGTCGAGGCAAAGCTGACGCACTCGAAGAACCTGATCATCCCGAAAGCGGAGGAGAAGCCGATCAGCGGGTGGAAGCTGAAGGACGCGCCGAGGATACCGAAGGGCTGGTACCTGATCAAAGAGAGCTACTTCGAGGGTACCAACATGGACGGGTACAAATACAGGACATTCAAGCTGGCCAGACTAAAGCCACTGCCGCCGAGGGATCGATCATGGCGGCCGCCGGCAGCGGGCAGGAGGAAAAAGAAAAGTGAAAGTAGACATTTACATCGCTGGGAGTAACCGGCAGCCAAAAGCGGAAGAAAGGTGGATGGGGTACCTGATCCAGGCGGAGGGATATGGCCGGCGCGGCGAGCGCTGCGGCGCAGAGTCGATTGATGCCACGTGTTACAAAGCGACGATCATAATGATCATCCGGGCCCTTGACTGCTTTACACGCCCGGCCGACATCACAATGCACATAGAAAACGGCTGGATAGTGGGAAACCTGATCCGCTTCGAACAGACGGATAAGTCAATGAAAAGTCAGCTGGAGCTGTGGCAGGAAAACGGCTGGAAGACAAAGAGGGGCACGGCGGTCAAGAACAAGGATGACTGGCAGCGGCTCTATAACAAGCTCCGCGTCTTTGAACAGGCGGGCGGAAAATTTAGATTCGAGACACTTGAAAAGGATGACCATAACAAAAACAGGATCATTCAGGAAATAGAAAAGCAAATAAAGGAGGTCTAACGTGCTGTACGAAAAATTTGGAGAATTTTATTCTGCCGCAGAGATTAACCGGAAAGCAGAGGAGTTATTCAATGCGGGAGACTTGGACGGCTTGAGGAATATGGCCTGTGAGAATGGGATCCCGGATGATTTTACGGAGATGTATATCGAAGGGGAGACAGAGCAGCTCTGTGATGACCAGACGGCAGCGATGGGAAAGATTGACATGGAAATTGACGAGATGAAGCCGATCGAGATCCTCGCAGACTGGGCCGACTATATCAAGGCCCAGTGCATGGAAGACGACATCTTCTGCAGACAGGTCCGCAGAAGAGGCAAGAGCCTCGAAGGATGCATTGCCGAGATCGCCATATGGTCACTGATCCACGCGCAGCCATTGTCGGACAACATCATCAAAGCAATGGAGAAAGCCGGCAAGGGACGCGAGAAGGAACTGAAGGCAGCGGGGATCGAACAGCGGTGGATCCGCTACACAAAAACAGGTGCTCCCGGATCCGCGAGGACAAGGCAGATCATCCGGGAATACTACATGGGAGGTAAGTGATGAGACTGGCATATAAGGCGTTCAATGCGGACCTGACCTGTACGATGGGAAAAGGAGTATTCCAATATGAGCCCGGGATTTGGTACGAAGAAAAAGAAGCAAACTGCGTGAAAAACGGCTTCCACTGTGCGAGTAATCCGCTGGACTGCATGAACTACTACGGCTCTTGGGATAATCACCAGTATTGGATCGTGGCGATTGACGGAGATATCGACGAGGACGGCACCGATACAAAGATCTCAGCGACAAAGATCAAGCTGGTCAGGCGCCTCACCCTGCCCGAGTTCCTGTCGCACGCAATCTCGTACATCTACGAGCACCCGGCGCTGAAAATGAATCAGAGAGTAAAGACTGACGCCACAGAGATGACGGACTCGGATAAGTTCGTCATCGTAAGGAACTATTATCCTACAGCAAAGGCGTCGAGGATAGGACAGTACATTGGTCTGCTCAAAGAAAACCCTGAGAACGGGAAAGAGATCGAGGCAGCGGGCCTGTTCTACGTGGACGGGATAAGTACGAAACCACACCTCTGGTATGCCGTGGAGGGACGAGAAGGCTGAGAAAGAACGAACTAAGGGCGCTCCCGGAGCTGATCGGCGGCCAGGATGAGGAGCGGGCCGTAATTATTGCAAGGGCGGAGATCGCGGAGATCGGAGACAACAGGATCCTTCACATCGATGTGTCGGAATCGGGAAAGGTGATCCTCAGGTATTTCGCCGACCGTCCGGCTAACAGGTGGCTGTGTTATGGCCAGCATAGCGGATGGAACCAGATGGGGCTTGGCAGCGCAGTTAACTTCGAACTGAGCCGGGGAGATTTCGAAGGATACAGCTGGGGAAATTACAGGCTGTACAGGATCCAGAGCAAGCCGGAATTCGACTGGGAATCGTCGAATACTGTGGAACAGTACCTTTGGGGACAGCACAGCAGATGGGTTGGTGACACAGAGTGGAAAATCAGCCAATGGGAGACAGAATGCAGGGACGCAAAGAGGGAAATGGCCGTGACGAGACACAGAAACAGGATAAACGAGCTTATGGACAGGGTGCCGGCGCTGCCGGACGATTTTGAAGACTGGCTGAAAAAAGAGATCTTCCCGGAAGATTTCCTCTATGTCAGGAAACAGGGAGGAAAGACGGAATACATTTGCACAGCCTGCGGAAAGACAGGGAAGCGGAGCTCGTTGGCCAGAGTCGGAGAAGAGACGGTCTGCCCGAGATGCGGCAGGGCCGTGAAGGTGAGGAGCCGTAACAGGAAGTATAAAGCACAGACAGCTGCTGTTGTGCTCCTTCAGACGGCGACAATGCCAAGGGACAGGAAGGACCCGCTGAAAGGGCTATTCCCGGAGCATGACGTATATGTCGAGCGCCAGATGACGGTAGAATGCAGGCCGCTGGAAGGCCGAAAAGAGCTGCGGATATACGAGCACATAAGGGCCGTCGTCCCAAAGGGAGAGCACTGGGGAAATGTGTATTACGGAGAGTTTGCGGACGGGACACCGGAGCACCAGTTCTTCCGGGATACGAACCCGATGAACAGGAGATGGAAGATGTCGTACCTGTACCCGAACAACCTCGGCGAGGTCCTGCCGGCAGCAGGCATGGAACACAGCGGGATCGACATACTCGCCAGGAAGAAAATACCGGTAAACGTGGACTACTTCATCGTGAATTACCCGTCTATGACGTGGATCGAGTACCTGATCAAGGCAGGACTCTACAGGCTCGTGCAGGACATCGTGAATAACAGCTGGGGATACAGCGGCGAATCAGTGGTCAGGACTTCCGGCCGGAACCTGCAGGAGTGCCTGATGCTTGACGCGGCAGGTGTGAACAGACTCAAGCAGCTCAACGGCGGCCGAGCAACACTGGAGTGGCTGAGAGTGGAGAAAAAGACGGGGAGGAGGATCTCACAGGAATCACTGGAATTCCTGACCGTAAACAGGATCAGTCCGTGGGAAAATACCACGGCAAAGATGCTCAAGGCGATAGGATCACCGAACAGAATGGCCAACTATCTGAAAAAGCAGATGGAGAAGACCGGATACGCCGCGTCGACAGTCCTGAGTACATGGCTCGACTATAGGGACATGTGCCGGCGCCTTAATAAGCAGACGGACGCCGAGATAGTTTATAAGCCGAAGGACGTGAACCTGGCACACGATGAGTGTCTGGCACTGCTCAAAAGAGAAGACGCAGGAAAGCGTGCGGCAGAGGTCAGGGAGAAATTCCCGGATGCAGAGCCGAACCTCCAGCTGATCGCGGATAAGTACAACTTCGGAAATGATGAGTATCTGATCATCGTACCGGAAAACATTGAAGACATCATTGTAGAAGGCTCAACGCTTGGCCACTGCATCGACAGGACAGACATATACTTCGAGAGGATCCAGAACAGGACGTCTTATCTGGTCTTCCTCAGAAAGGCCGAGAGGCCGGAAGCCCCGTGGTACACGTTGGAGATTGAGCCAGGCGGGACAATCAGACAGAAGAGGACCGTAGGAAACACACAGAGGGATTCAGATATCAAGGCCTTCACGCCTTTCCTCCGGGAGTGGCAGAAAAACGTGCTCCGGAAGATGAACAGGGAAGACAAGGCACTGGCACAGGCCTCGAAGGAAGCAAGGCTCGAAGAATATGGTCAGCTGCGTGCAAGGAAGGAGCCAATCCGCAACGGACTGCTCAAGGGTCAGCTCCTCGCGGATGTCCTGGAAGCGGACCTTATGGAAGCAATGTAAGGAGAAAAGTATGGAGTATGTACAGATGACGCTCAACGACTGGATGAGCATGAAGAACGAGCTGGAGCAGGAGCTCCGCAATGCGGCAGCAGGCTTTGTCCGCATCGGATACCTGCTCAGAAGGATAGAGGAGCAGGAAGGATACAAGAAAGATGGATACAAGACCCTTGCGGAGTGGGCGTTGCACAACTATGGGCTGAGCGCCTCGCAGGTATCCAGATTCAAAAAGATCAACGAGCGGTACAGCATCGACGGCTATTCCAAGCAGCTGAAACTGGAATATGCCAATTATGGCCAGAGCAAGCTGACTGAAATGCTTGCACTCTCCGATGAGGGCTTGGAGATGGTTTCGCCCGAAATGAAGCGGGAAGACATCCGGGAGATCAGGGCATTCGAGAAGCAGGCCCCGACAGATGGACCGGATGACAAAAATCAGTGGATCGTCGAATACATCAATGCGAAGGGGCTGGAAAGGCTGGCAGAGACCAAGGCCTATAAGGACGACAACCTTACCGCCATGATTGAGGAAGTGATCCCTTCGGGAGCCGGGACGTTCCGCTTCCAGAAGATCATGGCCTCCATGTTCCCGGCCAAGATCATGGTCAGGGAGTTCCCAAACCCTCCCGAGAATATGGCGTGGAGCGATTTCTTCAAAGTGGTGCGGGCAGAACTGGAGAGACGGGCAGAAGAGAAGGCGCTCGAAGCGGAGCAGGAAATGCCCGCAGATACAGAAGAAATGCCCGAAACAGAGCCGGAAATGCCCGCGGAAGAGCAGAAAGTGCCCACGGAGGGAGACAAAAAACTTGTTAATGAGCCAGAAATACACAAAGAATCCGCTACAGATGAGCCTGCGCCTGCAGCGGATCCTGTGGAAGAACAGCCGGCAGCGGGCACTGCAGAAAAAGAAACAATTGCGCCGGCGCAAAAAGAGGAGCCCGCCATTGAAAAGACCAATGTAAAACCGGCTCCCGAGACCGCAGAAAACCAGTCTCCGGAAGAGCCCGAGCAGGTGGAGATCGACGAGATCCTGCCGCCGCCGGTAGAGCAGGATCCTATGAGAGACCTCAAAGACCGCTTCATGGCAGAAATGAACAGCCTCAAGATCATGCTCGATTGCGACAATTTCGCGGGAATGGCACAGACGATCGAGCGTCTGGAGCACCTGAGGATCAAAATGGTCGGATTAGCCGCGACAGCGGAATGAGAAAGGAGAACAAATGGCACACGGATTCTGTAAATTCTGCGGACAGGCATATATGATTGACGCCGATCCGGAAGCAACCGAGGAAGAGCTGAACGAAATAGCCACAAGCAAATGCCGCTGTGACGGAGCCCTGCAGTACGCATGGAGAGAATCAGTACTCGCAGTCTTCTCTCAAGACCTCGAAGTAGTATTCGGACAGGAAAACGAGGGAATTAAGAAGCTGTTCAGTGCGGCCGGCGAGATGATCATGGATGGAAAGATCAAAACATTGAGCGTTAAGCAGTCAGAAGAGAAGACACTGGGGCTCAAGATGAAGGATAAGGGCCTGTGCATCATCGTGACGGAGAAGAGCAGGATGGAGAACATCTCCTATGGCTGAGCTGCTCTTTCCGAAACAGGGGCGGAAGAAAAAGCAAAGGAAGCACATGAAAAGCATCATCCAGGAGAAGGATGGAAGGTGCTATCTGTGCATGAAGCTTCATGCAGACTACTCGGTCAAATATACAGAAGAGCATCATGTATATTTTGGCTGCGGGCAACGGGCAGTTTCAGAGGCAAATGGATTCAAGGCTTATCTCTGTTTGGAGCACCATGAACATTTCGGAGGTCCTGAAGCGGTTCACCGAAACCGTGAAACATGTCTGATCATCCAGCAGGATGTGCAGCGCCGATTCGAGAAGACCCACACGAGGGAAGAGTTCATGGCGCTGATCGGCAGGAGTTACTTGTAAATAAATACAGCGCAAACGCATATACAACACCCCAAAAGGGAGAGCTCATGTGAATACCTAATTCTGCGCATAATAACAAGGGCGGCTGCGCTGGCCGCCCGGAAAGGAGATGCGAATGACGAACTTCGAAAAGATACGGCAGATGTCCGTGGAGGAGCTGGCGTCGTTTATAGATGATATTGGTGCGGAATCACCGCCGGGCCTTTGTAATGAATGCGAACAGAATGTGCAAGAGGACTGTGATTGTCCATATATAGACAATAAAGAAGCATGGAAGATATGGCTTCATAGAGATGAAAGAGTGCCGGGAAGTGGAGAAAGGAGACTGAATGAAATACAGAAAGAAACCAGTAATTGTCGAAGCATATCAGACTGATAAGGAAATGGATATTGAAACGCTTGAAGGTACAATGCACGCATCTGTCGGAGATTATATCATCACAGGCGTAAATGGTGAACAGTATCCATGTAAACCGGACATTTTTGAGAAAACATATGAAGAGGTGACTGAATGTATGTAATATGCCATTGCGAAGAATGCAAGAACAACAAAGATGGATGTTGCGAGTTGGATGAAGTGTGCATCTCGAATAACGAACTGACGGCAGCGGGATTTGTTCCGCTGTGCACGGACTACGAGGAGGAAACATGTTAACACTACCGATCAAGCGCAAATGGCTGGAAATGATCAGGAGCGGGGAAAAGAAAGAGGAATACCGGTCGTTGTCGCCATATTATGCAGCTCGTTTCAAAAGATTCCTTGGCTGGGAATTTATTCCTGCACCTCAGGCTCAGGTTGAAAGAGTACTTCGGGAAAGGGGCAGCGTACCGTTTAAGAACATAATCCTTCGCGCAGGATACAGAGAGTTCGCTCCGGCCACCATGATAAGCGGCTATATCACAATATCAACAGGGCGCCCTGAGTGGGGAGCAGCTGAAGGCGAGCAGTATTATGTGCTTCACATCACAGGGATGGAAGATATGCTGACCGACGAACAGTCAAGGACATTTGGCGTAAAAGGAGAGAAAAAGGACAATGGCTAAATGCAAATCATGCGGGGCAGAGATCAGATGGATCAAGATGGCATCCGGGAAGTCGATGCCCGTAGACCCTGATCCGGTAACTTACTGGGCGAGGCCGGGGGCAGCAGGTAAGGTGGTCACTCCAAACGGAGAAGTTTACAGTTGTGTGTTCGAAGGGAACCTGAGCCAAGCAACAGGCCTCGGATACATATCACACTTCACCACGTGTCCGAATGCAGATAAGCACAGGAAGAAATATGGAGGGTCACATGAAGGATAGAAGGTGTATGTTCAATGAATGTGGCGGCGAGAAAGAATTATCACCGTGCTGCCTGGATTGTCAGGAAAGAGAGTGTCCGGAAAGATGTGATTTTACAAGCGACACCTTCTGTATTTGGGTAACAAGGAACGATCAGCCGAACAAAGGAATTACTATTGACGGATAAACGAAAAAGGGGGTGACGGAATTGGACAAGAACATACTGGATCAGTATATTGATGCCTGCGAGCTCATTAAAGAGACTGAAATGGAGATCCTGCGGCTTGAGAACATGCAGGTTCAGATGGCACAAGACTCTGTGACGGGAAGCAATCCGGATTACCCCTATGAGCAGAGAAGATTCAAGATCGAAGGAGTGATCTTTTCCTGTGGTGATGCCGTGAGACTGGATAGACAGAGAAAAATTCTGGAGCAGCGCCGGCAGCAGGCCGAGGAGATCAAAGCAGAAGTGGAGAGCTGGATGAATGGGATCCCGATCAGGATGCAGCGGATCATTCGGTACCGATTCTTCCAGGAGCTGACGTGGGAAAACACGGCAAAAAAAATAGGGAGAAAGGCAACTGCTGATAGTGTGAGGAAGGAATTCGAAAGATTTTTTTGTGAAAATTAAAAGTTTGTCCGTTTTGTCCGTATTGTCCGCTCAAAAGCTGATAATATGTAAGCTGAAATTAGTGTCAATATCAAATCGCAAGACGCCGTACCACAGAGGAACGGCGTCTTTTTCATGGGAAAATGAGGCACGAAAGAAAATACAGAACAATAGCCAAGAGGCTGATGCGGCAGCGGCCAGAAGAGTTTGCCGAGATACTGGACTCGGATGTCAGGATAGCATATTTGTCCAGCGAGAAGGAAAAGAAGAAAAATCACTGCATTATATTCGGTGAGTGCCACAAAGTGTCATCGGAATATAGCTGGTGCTGTCCGTATGATTTTTATATTGTCGTGTACGAACCAAACGTGGTCGACTTCAGCGAGGAACAATTGGAGACGCTAATCAGACACGAGCTTCACCATGTAGGAATAGAATACACTGACAAAGGACTAAAGTATTATGTCGTACCTCATGATGTAGAGGAATTTTGGGCGATTATAGACGAGCAGGGGCTGCATTGGAGTGAGAGAGATGCCGAGAGGAGAAAACCCAAAGAGCAGGGCTAATTTAAAGAAGGGAAAACCGTTTGACGCCGAAACAGCGAGGAAAGCGAAAGAAAAGAGCGACAAAGCAAAGGCGGTCTACAGGTCTCTTAACGAGGACCTGAAAGAGTGTTGTACTCCGGAACGGGTACGCAAGATGAATGAGCGAATTATCGCTATGGCAGAGCATGGGAATTTGCGCGCATATGAGCTGATCAGAGATGGTCTCGGGGAAAAACCGCAGAACAGGGTGCAGCTATCCTCCCAGCAGGACGACATGGCCAAGATGGAGGAGATCCTGAAACAGATGGGAATGACAGATGAGCAGTCTGGTACTGTCCCCGAAGTATAGGGCATTTTTAAAACACTCTGCCCAATTGGAAGCGCTGGAGGGCACCACGGCAGCGGGTAAGACTACGGTTGGTGCCTATAAGTTCGTCTGCAAAGTAATGGCGTCTGCAAAACACCTGCATATCCTGGCTGCGGATGATACCGGTGCGGCGGAGAAAAACATCATACAGAAGGACCTGGGGATTACAGATCTGTTCCCTCCCACGCTCGTCGAATACAAAGGAAACGGGTCTGCAGAGTATAAAATGCCGCATTTGCTCATACATACACTTCGCGGCGAAAAGATTGTGTTCATCGTTGGTTACAGAGATAAAGCAAGGTGGAAGGACGCCCTGGGCGGCCAGTACGGATGCTTGTATATCGACGAGGTCAATACGGCCAACATGGACTTTGTCCGTGAAGCGGTTATGCGTGCTGATTACACGATGATGACGCTCAACCCGGACGATCCCAACCTTCCTGTTTACGCTGAATACATTAACAGATGCAGACCATTACAGGAGTGGACGAAGGATACACCGGAGGAAATACTATCAGAGCTTGTGGAGAAGCCTCACGATGGATGGACTCATTGGTTTTTTGGCTTTAAGGATAATTGGGGCCTTCCGGAAGAAAAACAAAAGCAGATTATCGAGAGCGTGCCTCCTGGGACCAAGCTATGGAAGAATAAGATCCAGGGCTTGCGGGGCAAGGCAACAGGCCTCGTGTTCAGCAACTTCGACCGTAAGAAGCATGTCAGAACAAAAGCGTGGGCAGAGCAGTTCAAGTCGAGAGACTCTGATCGGCGCCTCACGAGGGAGCAGCTGCGCAGGACAGAGCGGTTTATGTACTTCTCGGCAGCGGTCGACACATCGTATTCACAGAAGTCACCGGATACAATTGCGATGTCCTTCCTCGGGATCACGAACAAGGGGCGCTGCATTGTCCTCGATGAGAGAGTCTATAACAATGCGGAACTGTCAGTGCCGATCGCGCCATCAGACACTGTCAAAAACCTAATAGACTTTCTGGACAGGAACCGGCGAGAATGGGGTTTTTCCAAGAATGTGTTCATAGACTCAGCTGACCAGGCAACGATCACCGAATGTGCCAAGTATAAGAGAATCTATGGCTGCCTTTACACATTTGGAGATGCCTGGAAGAAAGAAAAGATAATAGACAGGATAAACACACAGCTCGGATGGTTTGCGGACGCAGGCTCCGAGCCGTGTTTTTATGTGTTGGAGCACTGCACAAACTATATTCACGAGCTCGAAGTCTACAGCTGGAAAGAGGATAAGGACAACGAGCCGGAAGACAAGAACGACCATATGGTCAACTCTGTTCAGTACGGCTGGCTGCCGTATGAGGAGAAGATCGGAATCGGAAGGAGGAAACAGACCTGATGGGCTGGTTCAGAGATTTTGTATTTAAGCTTTTAAAAATTCAGCCGGCACCGGAAAGGCGGATCATGATCAAAGAGCCGCTGTCCTTCCGGGGAAATGTGCTCAAGAATCAGATCTGGTACAGAGGGGATCCGCAAGAGCTCAGCCAGTTCTTCAAACAGGCAGGAGCAGGAGATACGGACACGAACAGGTTCTGGGCAGCGGTGCCGCACGGAAAAGTCAGGAAGATCCACAGCGGGATTGTAGCGATCGTCATAGACAGGTACAAGGATATAATCACGGCCGATTTTGATGGTGTGGACTTCGGGGAGTCTGAAGATTCTCATCCTATCGCGGACACATGGGAAGAGATAGCCAAGGACTGTGATTTCGCAGGGCTCATGGGTGACGCCATCGCCGGCGCCCTATCCTCAGCTGATGGAGCGTTCAAAATATCAATCGATGCAGAGAGCAAGTACCCAATTGTAGCCTTCTACGAGGCCGACAGCGTGGAGTTTGTTACTAAGGGCAGGAAAGTCACCGCCGTTAAATTCTATACGCCATACAAGGTCGATACGAAGGAGTACAGGCTCGAGGAAGAATATGGAATCGGATATGTCCGTTACCGTCTGTTCAGCGAAGACGGAAAGCAGGTGGACATGTCCGAAGTGGAAGAAATCGCCAGTTTGAAGGATACGACCTTCAACGGCGATTTTATGATGGCGGTTCCTCTGGTCATCCTGCGATCGGGGAAGTGGAAGGGCCGCGGCAAGGCATTATTTGATTCCAAGACGGACGCACTCGACGCACTGGACGAAGTGATCAGCCAATGGCTTGATGCTGTCAGGATGGGCCGTGTCAAAAGGTATATCCCGGAGGACATGGTTCCGCGGGATCCGAACACTGGCCAGCTGATCGAAGCGAACGCATTCGACAATGACTTTATAGCTGTCGGCTCCATGAAACTGGAAGGAGCACAGGACAAGATCGATGTATCACAGCCGCAGATCAGCTATGAAGCCTATGTGAACTCATATTCATCCTTCATGGACCTGGTCCTGCAGGGAATCATGAGTCCGGCCACACTGGGCATCGACCTTAAGAAGACCGACAATGCGGAGGCGCAAAGGGAAAAAGAAAAGGTCACGCTGCACGTGCGCGGAAAGATCGTAGAGGCGCTTAGCAAAGCTCTTCCCCAGCTGATCGAGAGGATCATGATGGTAAACGACCTGATCAGCGGCCCGGCAGCAGGCGAGTATGAAGTCTCGGTCAAGTTCGGCGAATATGCGTCTCCGGATTTTGACTCAACAGTTGAGACTGTGGTCAAAGCCAAACAGGGCGGCGTAATGAGCATTGAGCAGTCTGTTGAGGAGCTCTACGGCGACACGTGGACCAGGGAAGAAAAGGACGCCGAAGTGGCCAGGCTCAAAGCGGAGCAGGGAATCGTTGAAATGGACGAGCCGGCAGTAAACCTTGATGCAGAGGAGGGTGACGATGGCAACAGTAGTGATCAGGAAAAGAGCCTGGAAGATGAGCCAGGCGCAGGTAAAGGAGCTCCTGAAGCTGGCAAGTGAGAAAGTACCGTTTGGTGTTTATGCCATCAGAAAAGGCGCCGATTATTATGAGCTGATGAACCTGCCTGCATCCAGCAAGTCAGAGATTAAACACTACAGGAATAAGCTGCGAAGCCAGGGAATAAAGGTCTACTGCAATGGCATTTGAAGATTATGATGTGAAACAGGCTTTTGCCAGGATCGAGGAAGAACTGATTTCCTCCATGATGCGCAACCTGGCAAACCACCTCAAAGAAGAGTCCGACGAGGGGTTTGACTGGAGCCAGTGGCAGGTCGAACAGCTGAAGTACCTTGAGGAGTACAGGAAGCGGAATAAAGAGAAATTCGGGCCGCAATTCGCTGACATTAATCAGAAAATGCAGGAGGCAATCCAGGATGCAGTGGACAGAGGCCAGAAGGATGAGGAGATCCGGATCCTGCAGGACCTGGCCGCGAATAAGAAGATACAGCGCAGATATGCGAACCAGCATAAAGCATCAATCGAGGCACAGGGAGACGCCTTCTTCCGGGTAAATGACAATAAGCTGGAAGCATTGATGACGGCCACGCAGAACGATATGGAAAAGGCCGAACAGGCTGTTCTGAGGCGCGCCAATGACCAGTACCGCAAGATCATATTCGATGCGCAGGTGTACGCCAATACCGGCGCCGGGACTATTGAGAAAGCCATTGACATGGCCACAAAAGATTTTCTGTCACGTGGAATAGACTCGATCGAATACAAGAACGGCACAAGGCACACCATAAAAGACTATGCGGACATGTACATCCGCACGGCAGAGCGCAGGGCCTACCTCATGGGAGAGGGCAATAAGCGCAAGGAATGGGGAATGAGCCTTGTCCTTGTGAACAAGCGGGGATCCATGAGGGACGGCGATTACGGTACCGCCTGCCCGCAGTGCATTCCATGGCTCGGCAAGGTTCTGATCGACGATGTGTATTCTGGTGGGAAACCTGATGGGAAACACAAGCTCCTGAGTGAAGCGATGGCAGCGGGCTTCCTTCATCCAAGATGCAAGGACGGATTCACCACATATTTCCCGGGCATCAGCTCAACGCCGGATCCGGACGCGACCAAGAAGGAGCTGAAGGAAGCGGCCGAGGCAGAAAAGAAAGAAGCCAGAGAGAACTATGTAGAACGGCAGGCAGACAGACAGGATCGGCTTGCAAAGCACAACCTTGACCCGGAGAACCGGCAGACTGCCCGCCATCGTGCAAACCAGTGGAAGGAACAGGCAGCTCCATTCAAACCGGCGAAGACAATCGAAGAGGCACAGGAATATGCAAAGCAGTTCTGCAAGCAGAACTTCATGGATCGGACATTCAAGGGGCAAGTGGATTTCAAGGGCATCTCATTGGAGCACGCCAATGCAATCAACCGTTCTCTGACTGAAGCCTACAGTAGATTTCCCGAAATGGAGAAGCTGTCCGGTATAAAAGCAGTGGCTCCGGGATCCAGACAGGGAAAGAAGGCATTCAAGGACGGTGCGGATGCATTGTTCTCGTACAGCCCGATTGAACATGGAATCTTCATCAATAAAGATGTCCTAAAGAATCCAAAAACGCTCGACGCATATATGCAACGATCAAAAGACGCTTGGGATCTTGTGATGAACAATCTGGACAAGCTATCTGGACGTCAGCGAGAACTTGCGGAGCGTTATGCCAAAGCAGGGCGTGATCTTGTCAGCGGTGACACGGTAGAAGGCCTTTTTACACATGAACTTGGGCACCACGTGCAGTGGACGATGCTCGATCCCAAGACAATTAATTCTATTACTTCTCGGATGCAAAAATATGCGCCACATCTTTCCGGATATGCTACCGCAAGTAATTCTGAATACTTGGCTGAGAGTTTTGCGGCATACATGAAGGGAGAAACAGATCTGCTAGATCCAGAGTATGTGAGATTCTTGAGTGATAAAACTGTTTCAATTGAAGCTGAATCTGGTCGGCTTGCGCGTGCCGTCCAGCGAGCATCGGAAAAAGAAACACTTCAAGACATGCTTAGAAGTAGTGTTACGATTGGAGATCCTTATGTTGAGCCAAGAGAAATACAGTCAGCTGCTTTCAGTAAGAAATTCAAGAAGCTGACAGATGATTCTAGAATAAATGACAGGATCAGGACACTGGCACAAGGAAATCTTACGAAGAATAGCGGAACATATACAGAGATGCTTGATATTATCGACCTTGATACTGGGAGTTCCGTGATACATAAACTTGGTAAAAAGAACGCACTTGAAGTAGCACTCACAGCAGAAGAGAGAGCAGCAGTGAGAGCAAAAAAAGGACGGATAATAGGGATGCACAATCATCCTACAAATATATATCCGACAGGCTCGGATTTTGTGGTTGCCGGAGCACGTGGGTATGAGTTTGGAATTGTAATCACGCATGACCTCAAAGTGTTTAAGTACACACCGCCAAGCACTCCAATTGACGCATTAACTCTTGATAGAATTATTGATAAATATACGAGAATGTTGTACGATGATATTGAAAAGAGAAAAGGCTTCGAAAAAGCCATGCAGGAATTGGAAAGGAGGTTCGGAATAACATGGCAAGAGATGTAAGAATTGTACCTGTGCCGGACTATCCGGACATTGTCCCCACTCACCCTGAATTATCAGAGGAGGAATTGGACAGGCTTATCGAAGAAGGTATTGAAAAAGCAAAAGATTATACAGAATGGCCAGATATTTAAACCACCCATCCCAAACGGATCGGGTGGTTTAATTATACCTATAAGGAGGTCTGAAATGGATTTTATTGAAGATATTCTTCAGCGCCTGGCGATGCCACTGGGGATAATGGTAGGAGCACTGATCGCTACACATGTGCTGACAGCCATAAAATGATGTGCTCAAGGATAAGAGCTCCTATGCCTCCGGTTATCAGGCCGGTGACAAACTGGCCGAAGAAATTACGCCAGAAGCGGCGCGACTCCGCATCATGTTCCACGATGTACTTATAGCCCTTGTCTCCCACGTGAATTATGTCCGTTGGGGCGCCGTCTTCATCGAGCTCAGAATATATTAGTTTTTCTGAAAAGAGATATTCTACATAAACAGGGGAATTGCGCTTTGCAATGTCATTTTTGTGCACGGAATTTCCGTTATCAACAACCCACTTTAGTATTTCATATATTTTGTCTCTCATAACATCCTCCATTATGGATATTATAGCATGCCACCCGAAAGGGTGGTTTTCTTATGCAAGAAAGGACCAAATGAAAGCAGTAAAAGCAGAATATGCCAACGTGGTATTCACAGCAGAAGGCTGTTACGACCTTCCCGCGACCCGATGTGTGAGCCCAGACGGTAAAGAGGAGATAGAGACCGTATGGGAGCTGAGCGACGAGGAGGTCGAACAGATCCGGAAAGAGAAGAAGATATATCTTTACATCTTCGGACGGTCCATGCCACCGGTCTGTATCCAGACACAATCTGATATCGTTTGCTAAACAGTTGCCTGAACTTTTTATCCTGGCGACGCCGGCGCCTGCCCGAACTGCTACCGGGTGGGCGCTTTTAATATGCCGCTTAAGCCATTGGATCGGTCAGGTTCCTCCTGCCTGCATATCCGGGTTCGAATCCCGGAGGCGGCCTCGTCCCTCTGGTATCTCCGGACGCAAAATGGAGAGACAGAAGCCGAGGACTGAACCTCGAAAAAACAATGATCTGAAAGGAGCAAAAAAATGAAAAAAGAAGAATTTGTCGCATTGGGAATCTCTGAGGAACTGGCAAAGAAAGCTGCTGATGCCTCGGCAGAGGAACTGAAGGGCTTTGTGCCTAAGACTCGTTTCGATGAGGTCAACGAGGAGAAAAAGAACCTTCAGACCGCGAAAAAGAAGGCGGAGGATGATCTCGAAGAGCTGAAGAAGACCGCAGGGGATAATGAAGCCCTTACTAAGCAGATTTCTGCCCTGCAGGAGGCAGCCAAGCAGAAGGACACCGAGTACGCATCCCAGATCAAAGCCATGAAGATGGCAAACGCGATCCGGCTCGGTATCACAGATGCACAGGACGCAGATCTTGTGGCCGGGCTGGTTGATCAGTCCAAGCTTATACTCGGCGATGACGGAAAGCTGACAGGGCTTGAAGAACAGCTCAAGACCATCAGAGAGAGCAAACCCTTCCTGTTCAAGGCAAAGGAGCAGGACAAGGGAGGAAAGCAGGGCGCCGGGTTCTCTGTCGGCTCCACACAGGGTGGAAACGCTGGTGGCGGTGTAGGCGGTGATGGAGATAAGCAGCTCTCCATGAGGGAGGCCATTGCGGCAAAACTCAATGCACAGAGTGGTGGCGGAAGTGCCACATGAAAGGAGTAAATAATGCCCGTAACATTAGCAGAAGCAAAAAAGAACGTGCAGGATGACCTGCAGATGGGCGTGATCGATGAGTTCCAGAAGAACAACTGGATCCTCGAGCACATCACATTCGACGACTGTGTCTCTCCTACGGGAGGCGGCGCGACGCCGACATACGCATACACCAGACTGCTCACACAGCCTACGGCAGCCTTCAGAGCGATCAACACTGAGTACACGCCTCAGGAAGTCACCAAGCAGCGCCATTCTGTCGATATCAAGGTGTTCGGTGGTGCGTACGAGATCGATCGTGTGCTGGCCAACTTCGGCGGTATTGTCTCCGAGGTTGAACTGCAGCAGGCGCAGAAGATCAAGGCCGCACAGGCGCTCTTCAACGACACATTTATCAACGGCGATTCCGCGACGGATGCCAATGCTTTCGACGGTCTTGAAAAAGCCCTGACCGGAAGTTCCACAGAGTTCAATGCATCCGGATCCGCGATTGACCTGTCCACATCCGCAGCGATCGATACGAACTACAAGATGTTCCTCGACATGCTGGATGAGTTCCTGATGGGGCTTGACGGCACTCCGTCCTGCATCATGGGCAACACCAAGCTGATCGCAAGGCTGCGCGCATGCGCCCGCAGAGCATCCATGTATCAGGTCACAAAAGGCAACTGGGGCGAGCAGGTCGAGTCTTACGGCAATATCCCTTTTGTCGACATGAAGACGAAGGCCGGCACCAATGATGATGTTATCGCGACAGACGGCACCGCCGGCACAACATCCCTGTATGTGGCCCGCCTCGGCCTTGACGGCCTCCATGCGGTATCTTTTGCGGGAGTCGCGCCTGTGCAGACATGGCTGCCTGATTTCACTACGGCAGGAGCAGTGAAGAAGGGCGAAGTCGAGATGAATGCCGCGATCGTCCTGAAAGCGACCAAGGCAGCAGGCGTCTTCAGAAAGATCAAGGTGTCCTGATGGCTCGCATCATAGCGCCGAATAAGCAGTACGCCGGTGTCAGTGCCGGCGTACCCTTCACCGGCGGAGAGGGACACACTGACAATGAATACCTCATCAAATGGTTCCATGATCATGGTTATGAGGTGATCGAAGAGCCCGAGGCAGAGCCGGAAACAGATCCGGGTAAGCAGTCCGGAACAGTTACGGAAAACGCAGCAGATGAATCTTCTGCAGATAAACCGGCAGAAGAGACGGCAGTTGCGCCGGCGCAAAAGAAGGGCAGAAAAAAGGAGGGGTAAGATGTCTTATGAGCCTTACGCTACGTTAGATGACTACGACGATCTGCTGGAAAATGCGATAGAAGTAGAAGAAGCTGATCTGCTCCAGGCGTCAAGGCACATCGACAGCCTGACTTATAACCGGATCGTAGCCCGGGGATTCGGTAATCTGACCCCGTTTCAGCAGGAGATCATAAAGGAAGTGGTATGCAGACAGGCTATGTTTGAAGTTGAGAATGCGGACGCGATCAGCTCTGTCCTGTCGTCTTACTCGATCAATGGAGTCAGCATGGCCTTTGGGTCCAGCTGGAATGTTTTTGTTGAGCACGGCGTGGCCATGCGCAGAGATGTGTATTCCCTTCTGCAGCAGACCGGACTGTGCTGCAGATTGCTGAGGTGACGGTATGATCTACCCCAAACTGGTGCCTGACAGTGTATGTAAGACACCGATACGCATAGTGATTGAAGAAGAAGGCCTTGATGAGGACGGAGCTCCCATTGAGGCCTTTGCTGCAGACCTTAAATGTAACTGGCAGGACAGTGCCAAAACAGTTCTTACCGGCCAGCAGAAGTATGTGAGGATCACAGGGAAAGCACTGTTCAATGGTGATATCTGCCCCAAGGTGCCGGTGATTTCATCCGGATATGGGATCATATTCGGAGAACGCAGGGAGATCTGCGAGGGGATCAAAAACCGTAATCCGGATGGAACAGTCAACTATACGGAGGTGAGATTCCAGTGAGCGGTAAGGCTAATGTGAAGGTGACGATCCATGCAGAATACCTTAAAGAACTGGACGAAGCCGCACAGAGAGCCCTGGTGCAGACAGCGGAAGCTGTTCATACGGAAGTTGTGCAGGCGCAGGTCATGCCTTTCAAAGAAGGCCATCTGCAGAATGATGCGACATTTGTCGACTCCAGTGAAGCCGGCAGCGGTCATGTAGATCTTGTGTCCAGTACTCCGTATGCCCGCCGGCTGTACTACCATCCGGAATATCGGTTTGATAAGACAGAGAACCCGAACGCCGGAGCAGGCTGGTTTGACGACTGGGCGGAAGGCGGTGCCAATCAGAACTTTGCCGGGGAGACATTTGCGGCGCTTTTCAAAAGGGAGGCGGGATTATGACACTTGCTGAGATAAGGGACTGGCTGAAGACACTGGAAGCTGCTGAGAACTATTATATAGGCCGGCTCGAGAACAAGAAGGAGCGCTCGATCGGCGTATACGAAGGGACGGCGGCAGGACGCCCTGTAATGGCTCTGGGAGGACTGAAGAACAGTTCGTATGATATTCGGGCAGTGTCACTCCTTCTTCACTGGAACAGGAATAGGAACGAGACCGAGACAGCGGCCAGATCTTTATGGGATAAGCTGATCGAAGTCAATAACGTGGATGCAGGTGAAAACCACATCCAGTACCTGCAGATGACTGTACCCGAACCTATCGGCGTGGGTACGGACGGAAGCGGGGTTTATGAGTACGTAATCAATTTTAATCTTTATTATCGGAGGTAGAATATGGCGGCTACTACAGGAGTATATCCTTGTTATAAAAACCAGTTCCAGATCGGGACAGGTGCTGATGGAAATACCATGTCTAACATCGCTGACTGCGAGACGTTCGGCGTAGCTTTCGACAATGGCGTAGAGGAATGGCATCCTTTCGAGCAGGAGGGTTGGATCAGGAGACTGCTTACTGCCAAGGGCGTTACGATCACCGTAACTGCTAAGCGAAATGTGGGCGATACCGGCAACGACTTTATCGCAGGCCTTGCCTGGGAGAATGGCCGTGATGCTGAGGCACCGTTCCAGTGGACATTCCCGGATGGCACGAAGATCGTGTTCAACGATGCGGTTATCAATGTGACCAATCTCGGATCCGGAGAGAGCACCAATGTTGCTCCGCTTGAGTTCGAGGTCCTTTCCAACGGAAAGCCCACGGTTACGCCGGCAGCGTAAAGCATTCGTCAGAATAAAGGAGGAAAAAACGTGACATACGATATCACAGAGAAGCTGAATTTTGATGCAGACCCTAAACTGAAAATCAATGATACGGAGCTGACTATCAAATCAGATGCGGAAAATGTTCTGCAGATTCTGGACATCCTGCAGAATAATGGCGAGATGGAAGCAGCAATCAAGTGCATTCCCATCCTGCTCAGTAAGGAGGACCAGGAAAAACTCAACTCCCTGCACCTGAAAATGAATGATTATATCAGCGTGATGGAGGCGGCTGTGTCTCTGGCGCTTGGTGAGGATCCGGGAGAAAACAATCAGGGGGAATGATTGACCCATACTATTCATTAGATGAGGACTGGGATCTGATCGTGGCATCATTCCAGTCCCAGTATGGGATACGGCTTACGCGGGAGCTCCGCGTCATGAAGTGGAGGGAGTTCTCCGCATATATGGCGGGACTTGATGGCAAGTCTCCTTTGGGAAGGATCATCTCGATCCGGGCAGAAGATGACCCGGAAGTGCTCAAAAGGTTCACGCCGGAGCAGAGACGGATAAGATCTATGTGGAGATCCCGCAGGGCCAAAGAAAGGCCACAGGAAGATGTGAATGCCTTCATCGAATCAATGAAGAAGGCGCTGATCAAAATGGCAGGAGGGAGCGATGCTTAAGCAGAAGTGCCCCAAATGCGGCAGGGTACTCCAGCTGATCGAGTACGGAAAAGGAGAGATCAAGTGCCCCAGGTGCGGGCATATTGTGAAATACGAATATAAAGGCAACGAGCAGAGAGAGCGCCCAAAGAGCAGCTGAGTCAACCGGCCTTGCAGATAAAGTAAGGCAGGTGAGGACATGGCAGAGAGTAATGCTGGCGAAATTAAGCTTGGAGTAGGACTATCGACAGATCCTCTGCAGGAACAGGCCCCAAAAGTTGAGAAAACCGCTGAAAAGGTGGGCAAATCTATTGGCGAGGCTGTAGACAAAGGATCAACCGAAACTCTGAAAAAGGCATCCGAGAAGATTGGAAAGACTGCAGAGAAAACGGGAACGGAATCTGGCAGAAAGTTCACGGGAGGATTCAAAAAAGGCATCGATGGTGGTTCGGGCGGAATCATCGCGTCAGCTGTCAAGCTGGCAGGGAAACTGGCGGCAGTATTTGCAGGGAAAAAGATTTTTGACTTTGGAAAAGCTGCAATAGAAGCCGGTTCTGATCTGTCAGAAGTTCAGAATGTCGTTGACTCAACATTCACCAGCATGGGGGACAAGGTCGACGAATTCGCGCAAAATGCGGCAACTAAGTTCGGCCTCTCTGAGACGATGGCCAAAAGGTATGCCGGAACATTCGGGGCTATGGGGAAGGCATTCGGCTTCTCTGAGGAAAAAGCCTACGACATGAGCACGGCTCTGACCGGCCTTGCCGGCGATGTAGCATCGTTCTACAACATCACGCAGGATGAAGCCTATACAAAGCTAAAATCCGTCTTTACTGGCGAAACAGAAAGCCTTAAGGACCTCGGCGTGGTAATGACGCAGACAGCCCTCGATGATTATGCATTGAGGTCCGGACTTGGCAAGACGGTGCAGCAGATGTCGGAAGCTGAGAAGGTGACACTCAGATATGGTTTCGTCATGGATCAGCTGTCAACGGCTTCCGGAGACTTTTCGAGGACTGCAGACGGGTGGGCAAACCAGGTAAGGATTCTTACTCTGCAGTTTCAGTCCCTGAAGGCGGCGATAGGCCAGGGACTGATCGCTGCGCTTAACCCTGTGATCCATGCAGTCAACCGCTTTATGGCGGTGCTGGTAAAGGCAGCCAATGTGTTCAGTGCGTTTATGCAGAAGCTGTTCGGCGTCAAAGCGGCAGCGGGCGCTATGGGGTCGGCGGTCTCCGGAGCAATTGACAATATCACCGGGGGAACAGCTGACGCGATCAATGGCATTGACGGTGTCGGGAATGCGGCATCCGGAGCGGCCAAAAAAGCTACGAAGGCGGTTCAGCAGCTCAAGCGCACACTGGAAGGCTTTGACCAGATCACGAAGGTTAAAGAAACAGCTGATGCGGCTGCAGGATCATCTGGAAGCGGTGGAGGAGGCGGCGCCGGCGGAGGAATAGGAGGATCCGACGCAGGCGCCATGGAAGATTTCGCCTCTGCCACGGAAGCGGCAGGCGAAAGCATGAGTAAGCTTGATGCCATTGTCGAGCGATTCAAAGAAAAACTGGATCCGGCAAGGAAAGCCCTGGAAAGACTGCGGGAACAGCTGGAAAAACTGGGCGGACACCTCGGAGAAGGCCTCAAATGGATTTATGACAATGTGCTAGTACCCCTTGCAGACTGGACCATAACTGAGGTCATCCCTCGCTTTTTTGACACGCTGGCCAATGTGCTGCACATACTTGACGGCGTGCTTGTGGCGCTTCAGCCGCTCTGGCAGTGGTTCTGGGACAATGTTCTCAAGCCTGTTGCGGCATGGACAGCTGACGCTTTTATATGGGTATGGGATAGAATAAATGAACTTTTAGCGAAGTTTGCAGACTGGTGCGATAAAAATCCGGATAAAATTAGAATTGCCGCCGCTGCAATAGGAGCTTTTATTGCAGTACTTAGTGGTTCCGGACCGATTATCCTGATATGTAAAAACTGGGACAAGATCAAAGCTGTTGGCGAAAAGCTGTGGAAGTCCATTAAGCGCGCTGTCGCTGACATCAAGAACAAATTTAAAGACATTCGGACGAAGCTGGGAGGCTTTGTCAAGGCTGTAAAAGAAAAGTTTGAGGACATCATCGAAAAGGTAAATGAGTTTTGGGACGGGATTAAGAAGATTCCCGAGAATGTCAAGACAACGATCTCATTGGCCAAAAGCAGCCTATTTGATAAGGTCAAAAAAGAGTGGGATTCGATCAAGGACAAGACTGCAGAGATAAAAGCAAAGGTCTGCCAGTTCAAAGATGAATTAAAGAATAAGGTCATAGAATTCCAGGCAAAGCTGAGCACTTGGAAAGAAGGCTTAAAGAATAAAATTATAGAATTCCAGGCAAAGCTGGACACCTGGAAGGAGGCACTGAGCAATAAGGTCATCAATTTCCAGGCAAAGATGAATACCTGGAAGGAGGCGCTGAAAAATAAGGTCGTCAATTTCCAGGCAAGGATGAACACCTGGAAGGAGGCACTGAGCAATAAAGTCATCAATTTCCAGGCAAGGATGAACACTTGGAAGGAGAGCCTGAGTAGTAAGGTGATCAACTTTCAGGCAAGGATGAACACTTGGAAGGAGAGCCTGAACAACAAAATTATCAATTTTCAGGCAAAACTGACAACCTGGAGAGACAGCCTTAATGACAAGGTCATCAATTTCCGGGCAAAACTGACATCGTGGACGGATAGCCTCAGTAATAAAGTCATATCGTTTGTTGCAAATATTACTGGCAGAAGGGCAGACGGGGGCGTTTATGACAATAAAACCTGGAAGCCGATCCAGAGATATGCTGCCGGTGGATCTCCTGAAGGCGGGCAGATGTTTATTGCGAGAGAAAAGGGCCCAGAGCTTGTAGGAACGCTCGGAGGCCATACAGCAGTAATGAACAATGATCAGATCGTTGCATCTGTCTCTGCTGGTGTGGCGAAGGCAATATCAGGCATTAAGTTCTATGGAGAAAATAGAGCAAGCATGACATCTGACAGGTATCTGCCACATTTGGCAGATGTCGGAAACGGGATCCGTCAGGACCTTGCACCGCTTGTTCAGCTGGCTCGAAGCGCGGAATCCGCCCAGGCATCCGGAGGAATCGCTGAGATGGTACAGATTTTAAGGCAGATTCTGAGACTGCTCGAAACGCTGGATTTCGATGTAAAGATCGACGGAAAGAGCTTGAAAGATCGTATAGTAAAGCTGATCAACGAGAACACGCAGGCTACAGGAGTCTGCGAGATCATAGTATAGGGGGCAGATATGGCGGCATATCCTACTATACAGGCAAATGGCGTCACCCTGCCTTCGCCTGACGAATTAAAAATAGCTGATGAAATCATATGGTCTGCAAATACGGGAAGATCTACGACCGGTAAAATGATCGGGGATGTGGTGGCCGAAAAGCAGACTATTGACATACAGTGGGGAGTTATCACGTATGCGGAGTATAAAAAAATCCGGGCGAACATTAAGAGTGGGTTTCATCCGTTCAAACTCGTGCTTGGCGGTGAAACTATCACGATAACAGCATACCGTGGTACGCTCTCCGCCGGGGCAGTCATCCATGCCGGAAGTGCAACGTATATAAAAGGTGCGAGTGTGACAATAATCCAGCAGTAGGAGCTTAATTATGATACAGACAAGCGAAGCATTTGCCGGGAAGATCAGGGAGTCTTCCCGGTGTTTTTCTGCCCGTTTTCTGGCCGGGAGTCTTGAAGTGGCCGGAAGCATCAGGAGAATCGTAATTCACTGGGGATCATCCGGAGCGGACAGTCTTGTGCTCGGAGCAGTATATTCATCGTTCATTGAAGTCCAAATGGATGGGAATGAATCAACGCTCGAAGGGCAGGAGCTGCAATTGCAGATAGGGCTCATGACGGAGGAAGGCGTATACGAGTATATCGGAATGGGATACTACACGGTAGAGCATCCGGCAACAAGCGTATATGATACGACTTTCACGGCAAAAGGCCGGATCACATCGAAAATGGCAGGAACGTTCCGCTGGCCTGAATCACTGAGCATTGCAGCGATTATTGCGGCATTGGAAGATCAGGCAGACCTTAGGATTACCGTAGATGCGGGACTTGACCAGACAATGTGTATCCTAAAAAAGCCTAAGGAGATGTCCTGCAGGGATGCGTTGGGAGTCGTTGCATCAGTAATAGGCGGCTATGCGACAGAAATGCCGGATGGTTCGGTGCATGTCAGTGTATATACATCAACTCCTAACATTGATGTCGACGGAGATCTGATGACCAAGCTGCCGACTGCAGCAGATTACAATAACACGATTAACGGGATTAGAGTTGTTGTCAGTGCGGAGACAACAGATGACGACGGCGATGTAACGCCGGGAGTTTCGTTTTCTTCTGGCGATGTGGACACGGAAGTAGATTGTGAATACATGACGGAAGCCATGTTTGCGCCGTATGCAGCCCGTATTGTCGGGTATAGTTACAGGCCTGCAACAGTGCCTCTTGCACTGGGAGATCCGCGCATACAGCCACAGGATGTGTTAGGTGTTACTGACACTAAAGGAAACCAGTATGTAGTGCCGTGCATGAGCATAATCCATACATTTGACGGCGGTTTCCAGACAGAAGTCAGCACTCCTAACCCGGAATCATCTACCAACATAAAAGGAAGCCTTGGAAAAGCAGTTAGCGAGATGAAGTTGGAACTGCTGGAGGTACAGAGGCTATTTGCAAAATATGCCAGAATCGACCTGATCAATGTTGACAGAATAGAGTCCAGAGACGGATCGACATACTGGGACCTTACGACTAATGAGCTGTGCCTTGGAGGCTATCTGTTGAGTACTACTCCGGAGTACGCCGTATCAGACTCACCCGAGACAGAACCTGAGTCAGGGTGGAGCGAAGACTCCCCGGCCCATCGCGCGGGGGAGTATATATGGCAGAGATTTGCGCTGCATCATGGAGATGGGACAACAGAATACACAGATCCCGTATGTATCCAGGGAGCTGATGGAGAGCGTGGGACAGGAATATGGAAGATCACCACAGCTCCGTCTTCTTACACAACCAAGGTTGGCGATTTTACACCCAAATTCCGGGTTGCATTAAGCACTGTATTATCACAGTCAGGGGCAACCAAAATAATGGTGGGTGACATCATCGAGAGAAGCTATAACCATTACGCCGTGGGATATGTGGACAGCACTTATGTGTATCTTGGAGCCGCCACATCCATCAGGGGAAGCCAGGGGCCACAGGGCCCGCAAGGAGAGCAAGGCGAACAGGGCGAAGCCGGGCACTCTCCTGTGATCACCACGGAAAAGATCGGCACAGTCACAAAGATCTATGCGGACGGCGTGGAGATCGGAAGCGTGGACGATGGAGCGGATGGATCCACTCCCGCGATCACGGCGACTAAATCGGGAGGCGTGACAACCGTCAAGGTTGACGGTCAGAGCATCGCAACGATCAATGACGGTTCAAGCGTCACGATCAAGTCCGCGACTAAGGCAGATGGCCAGACAACCCTTGTTCTGGTCGATTCATCGGGAGAGCACACCCTGACGATCGACGACGGCACGGACGGCGACGACGGACAGCCGGGTGATTCCGGATACGTCCATATCGCATGGGCTACGAGCGCGGACGGCTCGGAGGGCTTCTCGACAAGCGACTCGACAGGGAAAACCCATCTCGGATCCTATACGGACCACACGGCCGCGGACTCCACGAATCCCACGAAGTATAACTGGTCCCGCATCAAAGGCGAGCAGGGCATTCAGGGTCCCCAGGGTGAGCAGGGCATTCAGGGTCCCCAGGGTGAGCAGGGTATTCAGGGTCCCCAGGGTGAGCAGGGTATACAAGGGCCGCAGGGTGAACAGGGCGAACAGGGTGAGCAGGGTATACAAGGCCCACAGGGTGAACAGGGCGAGCAGGGCATTCAGGGCGAGGAAGGCGAGCGCGGAACAGGGATCCTCAAAGTGACCACGGCTCCGACTGCTTACAAGATCGCGGTGGATGGCTATACGCCTGCCTACCGCATGGCCCTTTCCACGATCATCTCCCAGTCAGGAGCTGAGGAGGTCCTTGTGGGGGACATTGTAGAGTACAGTTATTATCACTATCCGATCGGCTATGTTGACGCCACGTACGCCTATATGGGTGCCCGGACGAGCATCAGAGGCGCACAGGGCCCGGCAGGAAATCCAGGCGAACAGGGGGACGCAGGTCTGACACTGGTCGTCAACTCTGACAACGGCTCCGTCATGCAGCCGGACAGAACCGTCACCGTCACGCTGACAGGTGAGGTTCAGCGGGACGGCGAAGACATCGACCCGGACGGCGAGATCTATGCTTACAGATGGTGGCAGTACAAGGACAACAGCAGCAAACCTACATATCTCGGAGTGGGGAAGGAGATCACGCTGGTGGTCAACGGCCGGCTCTGCGATGTGACGACAGGTGTGTTTTTTGAAATCATTGAAAACACCGAAAACGGTATCATGCTTACGACGGACGGCAAGCTCTACGGCGGTATCAAAAAATGCCTTGTGCGGGAGGTCAAAAACACGTCCGGAACGGTAACTAAGATTCAGTATCTGACAGCGAGGTACAGATTCACATGAAGTCAGCACCTTTTACGATTACACGGCTGCCCTCTGCGGGGCAGTATTTCGTGCAGGATGAAGATCCCGCAGCAACAGCCAAAGAGGGGGATCTGTGGATTGATACAGCAGCGGGGAGCGTGAACGTGCGCAGAGGCGGACGCTGGGTAAAAGTAGAGCTATCCGGCGTGGCGCTCATGGATGCGTGCATCACTAACCGCCTGCTGGCCGCGGACGTCAACGCGGGGAAGATCACGACCGGGCGCCTCATGAGTGCAAACGGACTTTTTATGCTGGACCTCGATACAGGTGAGGCGGTCCTCGAGAACTTGAACCTGGGCGGCAAAGTCCAGGGTAACGTCGTGGCAGAATCCAACGATGGCAAAATGCGAATAGTCCTTGTGGGCAAGGACAAGACCAAGGACGTGAGCGCACAGATCGCCCTGGAAGGCAGGGACTCACTGACGGCGGAATGGACCCGCAAGGGCCTGATCTGGCTGGGCTATACCAACCACGCGAGCGCCTGTGCCATGCAGAATTATGAGGTCGGCACTGGCTATGTGGCCAGCCGTCCCACATTCGCGCATAACCACTCTGCCAGGGACGGGATACTCATCAAACCGTTCTCGAGGGATTATCTGAGGGCGGCATACGGCACCTATCACGGCTATCGCCTCGTTCGCCGGGACATCGCCTACGACAGCACGAACAAGAGGCAGTACTCTTTTGAGAACATCCCCGAGGTCAACGTGGCGGCGGGGAACGTTCTTTCCGGGGAGACGGTCGAGTGCAAGGGTGTATGTACGCAGAGCTACACCCTGAACGAGGTAGCGCAGATCGACTTCGACCTGATCATCACGACGGCGGGGACGGGCAATAACTCATTCGGGATCTCCAGGGCACTCATGAGACAGCTCAACGAAGAGATCCCGGTCATTGATCCCCTGCCGGGCGGGACTGTTCGCGCATACAGTGCGTCCGGTGCCCTGCTCAATGACAGGGGCGTCACAATGCAGGTCGTAGACGGCCTCTGGACGCCCGCAGCCTTCGACCCCAGTGAAGACATGCAGCCGGTCCCGGAAGGGCTCATGACGGCCGGAATCAGGCTCTCTGGCACATGCTATGGTCGTTATACATTCGAGGAGGACGCTTAAATGCTTACAGTCAAAGGTATCACGTATGAGACCGAGGATATATCGACCAGCTCCGAGATCTACATTCCCATGGAGAGCGCGGAGGAAGCCGCGGAGGCATACCTTACACTGCGCGGCATGGGCGCCTATACCTTCAACGGCGTCCTTTACGCCGATAAGACGGTAGGCAAGATCACGCTCAGCGAGCTCAAGCCCGGATCGATACGGATCGTCCTTAAGATGCGGGCGCTGCGGGCGGAAGACGTGGCCGATGCAAGCGTATTGAGCGAAGCAAGGGCGGAGGCGGAAGCCGCAAGAGCGGAGCTCGAGGAACTTAAAACACTGGTAGCGCCGCTGATCAGCGCTAAGACAGTGAGCACTCCCGCGGTGGAGACGCTCACAGCCGCGTTTCCGGACCTGGCAGTAAAAAAGAATGAGGAGGTGATCTGATATGGCTATCGCAGAGGAAAGGCTGCCGGTAAGCGATCTTACACAGCTTAGCAGTGTCGTAGCGGATGATATGCTGCTCACACAGACATCGGGCAGCAACGGGGACGTCATGCTGACCCCCATCTCAGAGATCGTCTCGAGGATCCTGGAGCCGCTCTTCGCGCAGCTCGACAGCCCCGCGCTGACCGGGGAGCCCACGGCCCCCAGCATCACGGACAACACAGCAGAGGATGACAGGATCGCGACAACAGCTTTCGTGCAGCTGATCGCGGCGCTCAAGGCCAGCACAGCCAGCCCTGAATTTACAGGACAGGCACATTTTGCTGACCACGTACCGACCACGGAGACGGGAGAGGGCGAAACGGTCGCCCTTGCAACGGCGGAGGACATCCAGAACCTGGCAAACAGCATCTCGGACCTTTCGACAGCAATCAGTGAGCTGACGGGAAGCCTCGGCGCGCTCAATACTGCCCTTACGGGCCTTGTCATGGTCAAAACATATACATACGCTTACACAAATCTGGCAGCGAATGGGTATTTGCAGGTGACGGGGACTATGTTTAAGATCGCGACACCGGCTGGGTATACCCCGATCGCAGTGCGGCGTGTAACAACCGGAAATGTTGTATGCGAAATTTCCGCGTTCCTGGGCTCGGTCACCGGATCCGTTACAGCACTCAATATCAAAAACACCGCTTCGTCAGCAGTATCCGGCACGGCATCGATCGAGATCATGTATGTCAAGTCATCATACGTTAAGGCGTAAAAACCGTATCCGCACGTCAGGGTGAAGATGAGGTAAGAAATTAAGAGTGGAGGTTAACAATGTTAAGCATTGATGGGACCACAATAAGACTCACTCGAGGAGATACGCTCGAGGCAAAGGTTAAAATACTTGTCAAGGATCTCGGAGATCAATATGTTCCGGGACCCGGAGATGTGATCAGGTTTGCGCTTAAAAGCAGATACAGAGATGAGGAGCCATTGATCATTAAAACGATTCCCAATGATTCGCTGATTCTGAGGCTAGAATCTGCAGACACCAAGAAACTCAAAGCGAGAAAAAGGCCTTACGTCTATGATATAGAGCTTACTACGGCTTCGGGCACGGTTGATACATTCATCGATCGTGCTTTGTTTTATGTAACAGAGGAGGTGGTTTAATGCAGTATCTGGAAGGGACGCTGGAAGGAAAGCTGGTTCGTGGATACTCGGCGTATGACATAGCCAAACAACATGGATTTGATGGGACGGAACTGGAATGGCTGGCCTCGCTCAAGGGGATTCGCGTAAAGCCAATAGGTGATACTAAAATAGCAGCCGGTACCGCAATCGAGGTTGTGGGAATACCTGAATATGTTGAAAACACAGAGCTGTATCCTGAATTTGGGCTTACAGATGAAGGATGGTATGCGTTTGCCAGAATCAAGGCACCTACTGGAGAAGTGGTGACAGAGAGTACTACAGTTGTAGGAGCAGCAGGATTCATCGCGGAGCCCGGTAGCGACTTCGTGGAAGTTGCGGTTAAATTTGGAGCGGCAGCCATGTCAGTTCCGGTAGTGGTTAACTGGTCGGAGTCAACAGAGACGTTTATATTCAAGGCCACGGACCTTGCAGTCAGGAACTTAGACTACAGGGTGACTTTCTACATGTATGACGCAGACAAGTATGTATCCTGGGAGTTTGTGCTCACAACAGACACTAAATTTGTGGATGGGAAAATCTATTTCACATTTGATGGAGAGACATATTCTCACGCAGAAGTTACGGCTGGCGAATCTGTTCCTGCAGATACATATTATGTTCACAGCAAAGTAACCATCGAAGGGCTTACGCGCAATGTAACTTACAGGTTAAATGAAGTCGTGGATTGTCCGATGGTCTTCATGCTGCCGGAGATTGAGGATGATGAACATGGGGCCTGGTATGAAATCAGATGCAGGCATGCAGACTCTTACAGTATGACGTTAATTCCACCCAGTGAAGACGTTAAAGTCGCATCTGAGCACTCGCAGGCCGAGACAAAAGGGATCAATATGATCAACCTGCACTACACCGCCGTCGCCGGGGCGAAGGTGTGGCGATTCATGAACACACACAGCAGCATACCGGCATGAGGAAAATGAAATGGCAGAAGAAAAATACACCTATGAAAAGTACAGTGAAGAAGGGACTGTAACTTACTGCCCCGGAAATGACTATGACGGAAGTGTTACAGGACACATTGTTATGAACGTAAGAGCATGGTTTGATGAAAATCCTGAAGAACGTAAACGCTTGGGGTGGATCAAACACATCCATCATGACGTAAAGGAGATCGACTTCAACAGACAGACACATTACATTATCCCATCTGTAAAGCAGGTAGATCCCTATACTATAGAGGATGTGTATCACGTAGCCCAAAAATCAGAAGAACTGCTTGCACTCGAAGAAATGCTTGATGCGCTCAATTATCCGACTGGCGGATATATAACATTTTTGAATGGAGGCACATAAAATGGACAGGCTTACAGAAATGGCAAGAATTCAGAATCAGAAAGCCAAAGAGATCAGCAGGGAGCAGCTGCAGCCGCTTGATGCAGAAGGTAAAGCGCTTGCAGAGCACAAGCGAGAAACGTTTGATGTGATCGCGACACCGGTTGATCCGCTTAGATGAGATAGGGAGGTGGTCAAATGTATGATGTTAAACCGATCACGTCTGAAAGATCGAACGACTGCGGAGCTACGGCGATTAAAATGTTGCTTGAATACTATAATATCAGTGTAGAGCTCGATCAGCTTATTAAAGAATGCAACACCCGTATTTTTGGATGCACAGCCGGAGACATCATGAGAGTTGCGGCCCTACACGGCTTACCGCTTTGGACCTGCAAATGTGTCGGAGAGGATACTGTTGACGATGTCATATACGCTGATCGCCCCGGAATCCTTTGGTGGAAATACAGACACTTTGTCGTCTGTTGTGGAATTGATGACAATGGCAAGGTGGTGATCTGTGATCCGGACAAAGGACGTTACAGACTGAGCCGCGGGCTTGTCAAATCATTTTTCTCTAACGTCGCTATCTTCAATGGAGAACCTAGTGATTTCGACAAAAAGGATATCAAGGTAATTGACGTGGATTTTCCGTGGGAATGATTGCGCCGGCGCAAGAATTATAAAAGAACTTATTAATCAGAGCGTCCTTCGGGACGCTCTTTTCATGGGAACCTTTGGAGGATAAAACATTGGAGCACATTGTAGAACAGTTCATTTCATCGGGGCAGGCGCTTGCGTGGCTGGCGATGGCGTTTCTTTTCGGATTCTTCATTTATAAGGAGTGGCCGGAATTCAAACGGCGCGTATCAGGGGCAGCCGTAAAAGAAGTCAATGACAAGACGGTAAGTGAGAGGCTCACAGTCATCGAGAAAGACATAAGTGAGATCAAAGCCAAACTCGACATTGATTATACGCGCCTCAATGACATGGACAGGTGGAAGAAAGGCATGGAGCAGATCGTCACGGAATCGCTGGAAGAGCGCGAAATTCTCATGCAAGCCATGCTCGGTGTTCTTGGCGGCCTTCAGGAACTGGGGGCCAATGGTCCAACAAAAGCAGCCAAGGAAACCATACAGGACTATATCAACAAACAGGCGCATAAGAGAGAAATGGAAAGCTGAAAGATACCCGCAGTGGGGCACAGAAAGGAGACATTATGAGAGATATTATTATGGAATTGCTTAAATTAACCATCATGATCGTAGCCATGCTGATCACAAGATATGTGATCCCTTGGCTCAAGGCCAAGACCGAAAACGATACCATGTCGGTACTGATCGATTGGGCCATGCAGGCGGTCCTTGCGGCGGAGCAGGCGCATCAGGCGCAGTCCGGGGCTGAGCGTAAGGCAATTGTTACGAGATTTATTAAGCAACTCCTCGAACAGAAAAACCTGGCGCTGTCTGATGAGGAGATTGACGTTATGATCGAGGCCGCTGTAAAGCAGATGAATGCGGTTAAGGAGATCGGAGCTACAGCCAAAAACGAATAATGATAAATGCAGAGAGATAACGATAAAAGCAGAGAGGCCTTCGGGCCTCTTTTTTTATATGGAGGAAGGCATGAGTATCAATATCATCAAGAACAGTAATTTTACCGCCTACAGAAACTGCCGTGAGAGATCTGAGAAGGTCAAGTACATCGTGATCCACTACACGGGATCCGAGGGGACGGCCCAGAACAACGTGACATACTTCAATGGCGGCAACAGAAGCGCATCGGCTCACTACTTTGTCGGCAGGGATGGAGTCATCTGCGAGTATTGCGATCCTGCGAAATGGTACGCATGGCATTGCGGAGGCTCCCTGGAATCCAGTCATCACCCGTACTATGGAAAATGCACAAACGCCAACAGTATCGGGATCGAGATCTGTACGCATAACAACGGCTCCAACTGGGAGTTCACGGAAAAGGCTGTCAATGCGGCCATCGAGCTGACCAAATACCTGATGCAGAAATTCGGGGTATCCGCTGATAATGTGATCCGTCACTATGATGTCACCGGCAAGAGCTGCCCCAGAGTCCCCGGATGGGGAGCGGTCGGAGGATCCTCTGAATGGGAGAAGTTCAAGAAGTCCATCGGATCCGGGACAGCTACCACAGCAACCACTACAAGCACGGAGAGGAAGTTCTATCGTGTCCGGAAGACATGGGCTGACTCCGCATCTCAGATCGGCGCTTACCTGATCCTGGATAATGCGATCGCAGAGGCGAACAATGCCGGTGCCAAGTACGCAGTATTCGACTGGGAGGGCAAAGAGATCTATCGCTATTCCGAGGGATCCGGATCCAAGGTTAAGGAAATGCGCTTCTTTTATCCCGGCTATACCCGGAAGGAATCCCCGTATGATTCCCACGGGGCAGGAGTTGTCTGGTATGATCAGAATAAGAATGCTATTTTAGTTGACGCCTACACGAAAGGATCCGGAGCCTGCAATAAGCTGATCAGCTTCCTGCTTGACAACGGCCTTTACAGTGTGAGCGCAGTCGGGACGCATGCGCATGGTGATCATCTCGGAGGCATCTTCCAGATCCTGGAGACGCCGAAGCTGACACTTGAGCACCTGTACGTGTATGACCCTGCATCGCTGAAATTGGCAGGAGATGGAACTGAGAACGGAAGGTCTGCGGCAGGTGACAAGGCATACCTGCAGAAACTGATCGACAAGGCGAAGGCCAAGGGTACGAAGATCCACTATGTCAAGACAGGCGATATAGTCACCTGCGGTGAGATCCAGTTCGAGGTCAACCGGCATCAGCCTACCAAGTGGTCATCGGAGTACGATGACGGCCACGCATGGGCGTATCTGAACGATGGATCCATCTGCATGTACAACCGTCAGGCACATGTGCTCCTGGTCGGGGACGCTTCCGGGATGGATGCCGTAGATGACTGCGGTGACATCTATGTAGTTGAGGCCGGGCACCACATGAACAACGGTAACAGGACATCTGCGAGGACGTTCGTAAAGAAGGGCGTGAAACTGGCTGTCGGCTGCAACAACGTCAAGGGTGGACCCGGCAACTGCGAGTTTACCCGTTATGGCGCAGGACGGATGATCGAGGAAGGTATTGAGGTCTGGCAGTTGGATGCGGATATTAAAGCGGTGATCAAGGGCGGTAAGATGACCGTCTCTCAGGGGACTAAGACAAGAACCTTTGACGTTCCCTTTGGCAAGATCTTCTATCGGGTGCGCAAATCCTGGGGTGATACGGCTTCCCAGATCGGAGCCTATACAGTTCTGGCCAATGCCAAGGAGTGCGTAGATAAGAATCCCGGATACAAGGTATTCGATGAGACCGGTAAGCAGGTGTATCCTGCAACTACATCGGCAACTACGGCCACCACACCGGCTGCATCTGCAGATCCGCAGACTGATCAGGAGAAATTTATTGCAAAGATCGGCCCGATGGCCAAGGTTGACATGGCGAAGAACGGGATCCTGGCATGCGTCACGATCGCACAGGCGATCCTGGAATCCGGATGGGGCAAGAGCGAACTGGCGGTCAATGCCAACAATTTGTTTGGCATGAAGAAATCGCTGTCCGGGAACACATGGAGCGGATCATCGTGGGACGGGAAGTCTGTATACAGCAAGCAGACCAAAGAAGTCTACGCTTCCGGGCCGGCAACGGTACACGCTGACTTCCGGGCGTATGGATCCTGGGAGGCGTCCGTGAACGATCACTCCGCTTACCTGATCGGGGCGAAGAACGGATCTTCGCTGAGGTACAATGGTCTGCAGGGATGCACGGACTATAAGAAGGCCGCCAAGATCATCAAGGACGGCGGTTATGCTACGGCTACCGATTACGTCAGCAAGCTGTGCAAGCTGATCGAGCAGTACGATCTTACAAAGTACAACACGACTTACAAACCTTCCGCTGCCGGAACATCCGGAACGACAGCGGCGGCAACGGCCACACAGCAGTCATCTGCAAAGCCGGGCACTGATGGACTGTTCCGTGTCCGGAAATCGTGGACTGATCTGAAGTCCCAGAAGGGAGCATACCGCAATCCCAGGAACGGCATCATGAAAGCTGACGAGAGTGGCACCGGTTATGAGCTGTATGACGATCACGGAGTACCGGTGTATCCGGATTCGTATTCCGGGTGGTTCCGTGTTCGGAAGAGCTGGGGTAACGCTAAGAGCCAGATCAGCGCCCACAAATACCTTGTGAATGCGCTGGACATGGCCGACAAGCATCCGGGATACAGCGTATTCGACAGCTACGGCAGGAAGATCTATCCCGTATAAATTAAGAAGAGCAGCTCTGCGCGCATCTGTTTTTCGCATATTTAAGCCCCGGCAGGAGAATCCTTCCGGGGCTTATTTTGATATATATAAGGAAGATACTGGAGCAATTTCGTTTTGCATAACGTTTTGCATAGAATCGCAAATATGCAATACAAGTTGCGTTAGAGCAATTTTCGTTACGATAATGAAACAAAGAAAATCCTTTATTTAAGGAAAAAAATAAGAATCCCGATAGATACGGGATTCTTGAAACGAGTGCGGATAACAGGACTTGAACCTGCACGCAAAGTCCGTATTTATCGACTAAATCAGGCTCCGTTTTGCATTTTGTTTTGCATAGCGCTGAAATGCTGCTGGAGCTTCTCTTGTTCCTTCTTCCTGCGATCATCCATCGTAGAGAGATAAACGGATTTCATGACATGATCCGTCTTCCATCCGCCGTTCTCCATGATGTAGGCATCCGGGATTCCGAGCGCGTGAGATATACTTACGTAGTAGTGCCTCAGGTCGTGGAAGCGGAAGTGAGGGCATCCGCTGTATTTTATAGCGTCGACGAACCTGTTGGTGATCTGGTTGGGCTTGCAGCTCACAAGCGGACCTTTGATCGTCCGGAGCTCTTCCATGAGGAAGTCCGGCACATCGACATATCTGTAAGAATCTGTGGTTTTGGGCACCTTCGTCACCCAGAGACCGTCTTTATCTCGGACAACTGCTTTGCTGATCAGCAGCCGGTTGCCGACAATATCCTTATCAGTCAGAGCGCAGATCTCACTTCGGCGCAGGGAACAGAACGCGGAGAGCATAACCGCGCGGCGGAGCTCCGCTTTCTGGGGCTTATTCAAGTACTCGAGCAGTTTCTCAATTTCTTCGTCAGTTGGAGTATAGAGCTTCGATTTCTTCTTCTGAGGCAGTGTCACTTTAAAATCTCCTTTCCCAAACATATCACAGGCAGCAGTAAAAAAGTTATATACATTCTTTACGGTCTTTGGTGCGCGGGTTTCCGCAAGGCCGGACACCCATGCCTGCACATCTTCGTCATCGATCTGGCGCAGGAGCAGCGGGCCGATCACGGCAAAGTAACTGTCTTTATACTGCGTATAGGTCTTGATCGTAGACGGAGACAGAACGTGCTCCTTTGCGGCCAGATAGCGCTCCAATGATTCCTGGACAGTGAAGTCAGCGGCCCTTGCTCTGCGGCTGTTATACAGCCACTCGGAGGCCATGCGCTCGCATTCCGCTTTTCCTTTACGTCCGGGCGTGGAGCAGGTGAAGGATTCATACTTTCGCTTCTTCTTTCCATCTACCCATTCATAATGTGAAAAGACGGAGCAATGCCAGGATCCCGACTTCAATTTTCTTGCAGTGGGCATAATAAAACTCCTTTCGGGTATAGCTTAATAGGCCCCGGAAGGAGTATACTGTGTTTGGAGAGGCTCAGTATTCCCTTCGCGGAGCTGGTGTCTGTACATCCCGTTGTGTTGGCAGCACGGCGGGATGATTTTAATTAATGTGCATCTTTTTTATTTCCTGCACGTTATCTGATATCACTCTGAAAAGCGACAGCCTTCCCGAGGATACGAATATCCTTATGATCCTCCGGCCTGAACTCCATTTCTTTGTAGGCTGGATTCTCTGCTCTTAGAACAACTGTGTCAGCATATCTATAAAATCTTTTCAGCGTCGC
>JAFTFD010000327.1 GCA_017449745.1 Lachnospiraceae bacterium | reverse complement strand
GATGTTCGTGTTCATCCTCATCCTCGTCATGATGGTGGTGATGCTCGTGCTCGTGTTCATCCTCATCCTCGTCATGATGGTGGTGATGCTCGTGCTCATGTTCATCTTCGTCCTCATCATGATGGTGGTGATGCTCATGTTCATCCTCATCCTCGTCATGATGGTGGTGATGCTCATGCTCATGTTCATCTTCGTCCTCATGATGATGGTGATGCTCATGTTCATCTTCATCCTCGTCATGATGGTGATGATGCTCGTGCTCATGTTCATCCTCCTCATCTTCATCATGGTGATGCTGATGGGCGCGATAAACGGTATTTCCCTCTTCATCGGTGAATTTTTCAGCGTGTGCATCATGGTGATGATGATGCTCTGCCGCTTTGGAAGCCAGTACCTGTTCCAGGATCTGTGCCTGCAGGTCGCTCTTTCCTTCAATGGCATTCATGATCACTTTGCCGTCGAGCTCCGCAACAGGAGTTGTGATGATAGTCGCATCCGCATTATGCTCGCGGATCATGGCAACGGCTTCCTCGATCTTTTCCTGGCTGGCTTTGTCTGTTCTTGTCAGCACTATCGTGCCGGCATTTTCGATCTGGTTGATGAAGAACTCACCGAAGTTTTTGAGATAGAGCTTTGCTTTTGTGGCATCCACTACGGTCACAGCGCTGTTGAGAGACATTTCAGGGTTCTCTTTTGCGACATTGTCGATCGCGCGCATAACGTCATCGAGCTTGCCGACGCCGGAGGGCTCGATCAGGATCCTTTCGAGTGCGAACTGACGCATAACTTCCTTGAGGGATGCATCAAAATCTCCGACCAGGGAGCAGCAGATGCAGCCGCTGTTCATCTCGCGGATCTGGATGCCGGCTTCTTTCAGGAAACCGCCGTCGATGCCGATCTCGCCGAATTCATTTTCGATCAGGACGACCCTGGTTCCCGCCAGCGCGTCCTTGAGCAGTTTTTTGATCAGTGTTGTTTTTCCTGCCCCCAGAAATCCGGAGACAATATCTATTTTCGTCATCTTATCTTCCTTTCCGCCGATACTCCGGCTAGATATATGCCAAGGTCAAAAGGCAGAATAACATCATTTAACCTTTTGCCCTTATATCATAAAATATAACGTTCTCAATGGTTTTCCCTGAAATAGTCGACCACCTGGTTGCCTGGGATACAGATCACGGCGGGTTCCTCAGAATCGCTTCCTGCTATGATCATCCCAAGATAATACCCGGTGCTGCTGTAGACGCCACCGCCTGACATGCCGTTTTTGTTTTCTCCGGCAAAGGCCATTCTGCGCAGCCCTGCGTCCGTCTCCTCCAGGAGAATATCCTTACCTATATAAGAACCGCTCATCAGAGATTCCTGGTCCAGATAATAGACGGGATCTCCCTCCTGCATCTGGTACATCAGGTCCTCGGAAAACCAGACGCTGGTCTGCCCGTTGACGCTGCACTTTAAGATACCGAGATCGAGCTCTTCATTCAGGGCGATCACTTCGCCCGCTGCCTTAGTGCCGTCTGAAAATGTGATCTCACATCCATCGCCGTTTTTGACGAGGTGGCAGGCGCTTACTACATAGCAGGTCCCGGCCTCCTGGTTTTTCTTAGGTTCCGTGAACTGCAGGATCGTCCCTCTGCCTGCATGGCCATTGGCATTGATCCCGACTTCGTACTCGTTCATCTGCCTCTGCAGCTCAGCCGGTTCAAGCGGCTGCGGAGTGCGGATCACGCCTCTGTTCAGCAAAACAGACCGCAGCAGGAATAATCCGATCACCACTGCAGTCATGAAAGCCAGAACGGCTTTTTTATTGCGGATCTTTTTCTTTCGCATAAATAGTCCTGTAGTAACTTATCTGTACAGCCTGATGCGCATCCTCTGATGCACCCTGGCCGCGAAGCTGCATACAAGTAAATCGGATAGGGAAATATTTCCCTATCCGATCCGAGTGCGGGCGATAAGCCGGGTTCTGTCGTGGACGGTCATCTATCTTGGACCGCCGTCGCCGGCGGCCTCGAGCGACCTACCTGAAAGCAGGCCGGGCAGGCCTGTCGCTTTCTGCTTGGTCTTGCTTCGGATGGGGTTTACATGGCTTCCTGCATTACTGCAGAAACGGTAGTCTCTTACACTGCCTTTTCACCCTTGCGCGCACTGCGCATGCGCAGCGCGTCCGCGGTATATCTCTGCTGCACTTTCCCGGGAGTCGCCTCCGCCGGACGTTATCCGGCATCCTGCCCTGTGAAGCCCGGACTTTCCTCAGCCGTCAGAAACCTGAACGGCCGCGACCGTCTGTCCGCCTCGGACACCGTATTGTTATAACACAATTGGAACAAGAACGCAAACGCCCAATCTGTGGACTTATTCCAGGAAACATGCAGGACCTGTCAAAAACCTCAGGAAATATTAAAGCACCCTCCTCCGACAAATTCCCTGCAGATCGAATTTGCGGGGATCGGAGCTGTGTCTACGCCGACGAAATAGTCCAGGAATTTCAGAAGCCGTTTTGCCTCATAGTACTCCGGCTCGTCCTTGCGCACGTTGAACAGGAGCGGTTCCGCGAACTGTTTGAGGACTGCCTGCTCATAGATCAGGCAGGAATTGAAGACCGCATCCACATCCTGCTGGTACGGGAAAATATATTTCTCCTCGCTCTCCCGCACGCTCTTCCACCTGGCGATCGTCTCCTGCGCGTTGTAGCCGCGCATCCTGGCGTCGCGCACCATTCTTCTTAAGAGTCTGGTATCCGAAGAGGGGATCCTGTTGTGTTCGTCTACATTCAGGCTCGTGAGCGCACTGATATAGATTTTGAATTTATTCTCATCCGGCAGGTCCTCCGTGGAAAGAGGATTCAGGCCGTGGATACCCTCGATGATCAGGATATCGTTATCGTCGAGACGCAGCTTCTTGCCCTTGTACTGTCGCTTGCCTAGCTTAAAGTCAAAGGTCGGCAGTTCGATCTCTTCGCCGTCCAGGAGATCAAGCATATCGGAGTTGAACAGATCCAGATCGATCGCCTCGATAACGTCAAAATTGTAGTTGCCGTCAATATCGACCGGTGTTTTCTCTCTGTTGACGAACCAGTTGTCCATACTCATGATATGCGGGCGAAGGCCGAAGCTCTGGAGCTGAATGGAGAGCCTGTGGGAGAACGTGGTCTTGCCTGAGGAGGAAGGACCTGCCACCAGCACGAATTTGACATCCGGACGGCTGTAGATCTCCTCTGCGATATCCCCGATCCTTCTCTCCTGCAGAGCTTCCTGCACCAGGATCATGTCGTTGATATTTCCTTCGCAGATCTTCTCATTCAGATCCCCGACGGTACTGATGCCTACGAGCTCTCCCCATTCGGTATTGAGCATGAACTGGTCATAGAGGTTCTTCTGTTCCACAAATTCATCCAGCTCGTTCGGGCGCTCGATATCCGGCAGATGCAACAGAAGGCCGCCCTTATACGCTTCCACGTTAAAATTGCGGACGTATCCGGTAGCCGGGAGCATATAGCCGTAATAATAGTCATAATATCCGTCCAGCGCATAGACGTTGATGGTGGAAGCAGTCCGGAAATGGAACAGTCTTTCCTTGTCATCCATGCCCTGGTGATGGAACAGCGCGATCGCATCATCGGAAGGGTACGTCTTTTTGGTGATCGGCAGGTTGCGCGAAGACATCTCCTTCATGACCGCGTTGATCTTTTCCGCGAACTCATCGTCCACTTCGATATCGCCTTTTACGGAGCAGAAAAACGCGTTGCCCAGCGTAAACTCGACCTTGATATGAATGTCGTTATTCTGCGTGATATCTCTGACAGCCTTGCACAGCATCATGGTCGCCGTGCGGGTGTAGGTAGCATTACCCGCAGCATCCTTGGTCGTGATCAGGGAGATCACGCCGTCTTTCTCGATTTTCTTGGAAAGCTCGCGCATTTTTCCATTAAAATAGACGAGGGCGATGGTTCCGTTATATTTTTCCTGCAGATCGGAAACCGCTGCCTCAAAGGTCGTGCCTTTTTCAAACTGTCTCTGTTTTCCGCCAATAAATACTGTAGGCATCTCCAACCTCCCTTATTGAAACTGAAAATCATATGCTACGGCTGCAATTACTGTTTCTATCTATTTTAACACTTTATGCTTATTCTGCCTTCTGATCCTACTATCAACTATACTGTAAAATATGGTTCATGCTCCGGAGCTTTTATGACTCTGAGCTGAGGTAATTCCCGGTGCAGGAACTCTTCCATGTAAGGAATGAAGAGCTTCTCTACGCCGTAGTGTCCGGCATCGATCACATAAATGCCCTTCTCGATGGCGTCAATTCCCGCGTGGTGGGTGATATCTCCCGTGATCAGTACATCTGCGTCCATCTTTAGCGCGGTATCGATCTCATCCTTGCCCGAACCAGGCAGAATCGCTACGCGGATCACCGGCGCCTGGGCATCTCCGTAGACACGCACATTGCTGACATGGAAAGTATCTCTGACCAGCTCTGCCAGCTCCTGAAGCGGCATATGCTCCGGAAGCTCTCCAATACGCCCCAGTCCCTCATGGGAGATCGCATCTTCGTACGTGACTTCCAGCACCTCTCTTCCCATGAGATTGAGCTCGTCCGCCGCTGCATCAGCCATCCCCATGACGTCAAAATTGGTGTGCATGGAATAGACCGCCATGTCTTCCCTTAACAGGCGGACCAGCCTGCGTCCCACATGATCCTTGTCCGTCACGTTCCTGATCCCGTTAAACAGAAGCGGATGATGCGTCAGGATCAGGTCCGCATGCTGGCGGATCGCATCCTCTGTGACCTCCCCGGTCGCGTCCAGTGCCAGATAGACAGTCCCTACCTCTTTGTCGCTCCTGCCGGCCTGCAGGCCGCAGTTGTCCCATTTTTCGGCAAATGACAGCGGACAGAATTCCTCGAGGCTCTCCATGATCTCGCTCAGCAGCATACTAAACCCTCCGTTTAGCTTATAGTTTATGGCGCCGCGCGGTCCAAAGCGCGGATATTAACTATCGGCAGATTTATTGTTCAAGAAAAGTATACATAAACAGCAGTACCTGAAGCATTCCGATCTTTGCGGAGAGGCTTGCGGCCCTCTCCCGCGCTTTCTCGCTGACATCCAGCTTCTTTTCCAGGGCATTAAGGACGCCGAGCTGGGAGCGCAGGGACCGGACGATGTACTCATACAGGACAGGATCCTGTTCCTTTAACAGCACAGGTCCGTAATGCATCTCGGCATTTCTCTGGAAGGAAGGTTCTGCCAGCATCCTTGATGCCGTCAGCGCGTTCGGGTCTTCGACCGAAAGAGCTTCTTTTGAGAGCTTCTCCCAGTCGGGACGCACGCCCCTGCCGCCCTGCCTTCCGGTATGGATGACCGGATAGAATTTTCCGTCTTCCTCGACCATTTTCTCGGAAATGATCGGGATCGACAGGCTCTCCAGCATCTCCCGGACTAGCCACTGCTCGGACTGGGGAGATAGGATCATTTCGTCAAAGAATAAAGTCTTATCCGGATCTTCACCGAGAATCCTCTCCATGAGGATACCGCCCATACCGGCAATGATCAGGACCCTGGAGGCAGCCGGAAAGCGCTCACCTAAGTCTGCTGCCACAGACTCCGTATCGATAGCCGAAAATCCGTCTGAGCGCATCAGACTGCACTGGTCCGTAAGTCCTGCCAGCTCGAGGTTCGTCTCCGCTATTTTCAGCGGACCTTCCGCGACATCCAGCCCGTAGGCAAACCGCACCTTTTCTTCCTGCAGGAGCCGGATCGGGACGTGGGCATGATCGCATCCTACATCGAAGACGACCGATCCTGCGGGAACTTCATTTGTGATCGTCTCAAGACGTCTGCTTAATTTAATGTATCCCATTAATCCAGGTAATCCTTCAGCTTTCTGGAACGGCTCGGGTGACGGAGTTTACGAAGCGCCTTGGCCTCGATCTGGCGGATACGCTCTCTTGTGACATTGAATTCCTTGCCGACTTCTTCCAGTGTCCTTGCTCTTCCGTCATCCAGGCCGAAACGAAGACGAAGGACTTTCTGCTCTCTCTCTGTCAGTGTGCTCAGGACTTCCTGCAGCTGTTCTTTCAGCAGCGTATAGGCGGCTGCCTCTGCCGGCACAGGTACGTTTTCGTCCTGGATAAAGTCACCGAGATGGCTGTCTTCCTCTTCTCCGATCGGAGTCTCCAGGGAGACGGGCTCCTGGGAGATCTTGATGATCTCGCGCACGCGCTCTACAGGAATATTCATTCTGTCCGCGATCTCCTCCGGTGCAGGCTCCCTGCCGAGTTCCTGCAGGAGCTGGCGGCTCACGCGCACCAGTTTGTTGATCGTCTCGACCATGTGGACCGGAATGCGGATCGTGCGCGCCTGGTCTGCGATCGCTCTTGTGATCGCCTGGCGGATCCACCATGTCGCATAGGTGGAGAACTTAAATCCCTTGCGGAAGTCAAATTTCTCAACAGCCTTGATCAGGCCGAGATTCCCTTCCTGGATCAGGTCAAGGAAGAGCATGCCGCGCCCGACATAGCGCTTTGCAATGGAGACGACGAGCCTTAAGTTGGCCTCAGCCAGCTTTTTCTTGGCCTCTTCGCCTTCCGCCACGATCCGGATCAGGTCTTCCTTGTTTTTGCCGATCAGGTCCTCGCGGCTTTCTTCCTCAAACTTATATTTGGCGTAATCCTCGTCCGTGACGACTCTTTCCTTGTCATCGAGGGCGATGTCCTTGAATTCATTATCCAGCAGGATCTGGGCGTCAGCGCCGCTCTCCATGCAGATCGCGATCCGGACTTCCTCTTCGGCAGTCAGAAGCGGAACTTTGCCGATCTCCTTGAGGTACATCCTGACAGGATCCTCGATATTGATGGCATCCGGGGTCAGGCTGAGATCCAGGGCGTCATCGCCCTCATCCCGCTCCTCTTTTTCAATGAGCTCCAGCTCCTCGCTGGATACGTCGTCATCGTCGAGAGGGAGGACATCATCTGAGGGAATATCGTCCAAATCGATATTCTCTTCGACAGTGATCACGTCGATTCCCTTGGAATCCAGGTACTGCAGAACGGCGTCCATTTTCTCGTCATCCATGGTGATCGCGCTGAACGCGGATGAGACCTCCTGGTAATCGAGCATTCCGTTATTTTTCTTGCCGAGTTTCTCCAGTTTTTCCAGCGCAGCAGTAAACTCCGCCTGTGCCGCTTCCAGGGAAGGATCCTGGTCGTTCTGCATCTCCTCGTTCATGACGGATTCCATCTCTGCTTCCTTTTTCTTTCTTGCTGCCATCTGTTTCTATCTCCTTTGTTTCAGTTTATGAATTAGCCGGCGTTTCTGCGATGTGCTGCGCGTACCGGCGGGTCCTTTTCGTTCACTCGCTCAGTTTGAGATTCATCCCCGGGATCGTGGCAAGGATCTTCTTGAGTTTCAGGATCTCATCCAGCTTTCCGGCTGTCTCTGGGTCCTTCATGACACGGTCCAGCGTTGCCTTCTTGATCCCCAGGAGAACATCCTTAAGGGCGGCCGTGCGCTCCTTGATATCATGCACGCCTTCGATCCTGGTCTCAAACAGTGCCGCTGCCTCCGTCTGTTCTGCATCCGTATCGAAGATACTGATGACGGATGCCGGCGAGATCGTTCCTATGGGCGCGGCTCCCGATGCCATGTGGAGCGGATCCACGAAGTACTGCTCCAGCATCTCAAAATAACGTCCTGCGGCCTCCCGGTAGAGCCCCTCGTCAAAGTCCTCCGCGTTTATGATCCCCCGGATCTGCGGATAGAGAGCCGGGTCATCCGAGAGCCAGGTCATCAGAAGCCTCTGGTTTCTTAGTCTCGCCTCATGGGCAGCGCCGAGCCTTCTCTCTCCGGACAGGGAAACCGGCCTTGAGTAGACCGCCCGCTCCGCCTGAAAGTCGGACGGATCCGGCATACCGCCGGACGGCATAGAATTCTGCTGCTCCTGTGCGCCCCTGGCCTGCGGCGGCCGGGCCGTACCGGTATCCTCTCCCTCGCCGATCATCACGTAACCGGCTACTTCCTTGCGAAGGCTCTCCTGCGGTATATAGTATTTCTCGGCCATAGCGCGGATATAATTCTCGCGCTCGATCTCGTCAGTAAAAATACACAGCTTTCTCGCGATCTCATGATAGAACTGCGTCCTGGAGGCGGGATCCTTAAGATCATAGCTGCCCTCCATCTGGCGGATCTCATAGAAAAAGCTGTTTTCCGCATTGTCCAGGCGCTTCTGGAATTCCTCCCGGCCCAATGCCTTCATGAATTCATCCGGGTCCTTATAGGGCCTCATGTCGACAACTTTGCCGGTCAGTCCTGCCCTGCGAAGGATCCCAATATTCCTGAGCGCTGCCGTCACGCCGGCGCCGTCGCTGTCATACGCAAGAAGGACGTTTTTGACGTACCTGCGGATGATCTGCGCCTGGTTATCCGTAAAGGCGGTACCGAGAGAGGCGATCGCCTGTGTAAATCCGGCCTGATGCATCGCAATCACATCCATATAGCCCTCGCACAGGATAAAATGATCCGCTCTGGATCTCCTGGCTATATTGAGGCCATACAGGTTCCTGCCCTTATCGAAAACAGGTGTCTCGGGGGAATTTAAGTATTTTGGCCTGCCCTCTCCGAGCACACGTCCGCCAAATCCGATCACCTTATTCGATGCGTCCATGATCGGATACATAACTCGGTTGAAAAACTTATCATGGAGGCCGCGCTTCTCATCGTAGGCAGCGACGCCCGATGCCAGGATCAGGTCATCCGCGAATCCAAGCTTCCTCAAATGTGCGACCAGATCGCTCCTGGAACCGTCCGCGTAGCCCAGCCCAAAAGCATTCATGGTCTGTTGGCTCAACTGTCTCTCTTCAAAATACGCAAGGCCGGCTTTTCCCTTGGGGGAGCGAAGCATCTTGTAATAATAGGTTGCCGCTTCCTTGTTGATCTTAAGGAGCTCTTCCCTCTCTTTGGCCCGCTCCCTGGCCTGCTCGCTGTAATTTTCCTCCGGCAGGCGGATCCCGGCGCGGTCTGCAAGACTCTTAAGCGCCTCCTGAAACGTCGCATTCTCGTATTTCATGAGAAAAGTGACAGCATTCCCTCCCTCGCCGCATCCGAAGCAGTGAAAGATCTGCTTGGATTGCGAGACAGAGAAAGAAGGTGACTTTTCACTATGAAACGGACACAGGCCGAAGTGGTTTGCGCCGCTTTTTTTCAGCGATACATACTGGCCCACGACATCGACAATGTCATTTGCCGCGAGCACCTGATCGACAATTTCCTGAGGATAATACATTTTTAACCTCTGTTACTATTCACGGTCCATTATGGCAGGAAGTCACTGGCGTTGTGCTTGCACATAAGGCGGTGACTCCTGTCATAATGTGACTGCGAAGCAGGAACCTCCACCCAATGAGCAAAATGCATTTGCGAAGCAAATGTTTGACAAGCGCAGCGCGTGTTTTGCGAATGCAGGTGGAAGGACCGAAATAGTAACAATCTAGTAATAGTAACGATCGATATTTATAAAAATTTACTGCCACGACCTCGGCACATAGATCTCTTCGTACCTGGCGATAGCAAAACGGTCTGTCATGGCACTGATGTGGTCACAGACGACCCGCTCTCTGGTATCGCCCAGCTCAATGCGTTTTTTAAGATATCCGGGGAGGAGTTCCAGGTGCTTGAGATAATACTCGTAGAGCGCCTCGACGACGCCCTCTGCTTTTTTCTCTTCGCCCTTGGCCTTCGGATTCGTATAGACCCTCTCAAACATAAAACTTCGGTACTGCTTCATGGCCTCCGCAACCGTGGCTGACATTTCCACGACCGGTTTTCCATAGGAAGTCGTGATGATGTCATGGACGAAAGTATCGAGCCTCTGCTCCTGGGTCCTGCCCAAGACTTCCGCCACCTCAGCCGGAACGTCATCGTTTGTCAGGATCCCTCCGCGGATCGCGTCGTCCATATCGTGGTGGAAATAGGCTATCTTGTCGGAGAATCTCACGATCCTGCCCTCCAGCGTTGCGGGATCCCCCTTTGTCTGGTGATTGGCAAAACCGTCCAGGACCTCCCAGGTAAGATTCAGTCCCTGTCCGTCCTTTTCCAGATATTTAACAAGGCGTACGCTCTGCTGCGCGTGGTCAAACCCCTCCGGGCAAAGCCGGTCCAGCACTCTCTCGCCGGCATGACCAAAAGGAGTGTGTCCCAGGTCATGACCGAGCGCGATGGCTTCCGTCAGGTCTTCATTCAGCCGAAGGGCTTTTGCTATGGTCCTGGCATTCTGGGAGACCTCCAGCGTATGGGTCATCCTGGTCCGGTAATGATCTCCATCGGGCGTGACAAAGACCTGCGTTTTGTCTTTAAGCCTCCGGAAGGATTTGCTGTGCAGAATGCGGTCCCTGTCTCTCTGAAAGACAGGCCGGAGGTCATCCTGCGCCTCTTGTCTTGCTCGTCCCCTTGTATTCACGGAAAGACTCGCCCACGGCGCCAGGATCTCTTTTTCGCGTTGTTCCAATTGCTCCCGGATCAGCATCATGGTAATCTCCACAAGAACCAAAGCGCCGGTCATCCTGTAATGAAAGTTCCGGCGCAGTGAATGCCTGCAGCAGCGTTCATCCCGTAACTGCACGAATGCTGAAAACAGCGGCAGCAGTTACAACGCTACATATATATTTTTCTGCGAAAATCGCTGAATTCCTTTTTTAAAAGACAGAATTTTTGAAAATAATGATGCCAAGGCCAAAAGGCAGAAAAGGCTGTCATGCTTGCATGAGCAGGCTTTTCTATCTTTTGGCCACAGTATCAGAAAAGACTGCCGTGCCCGCACGTGCAGGATCACGGAAGGAGCGACTGCACATCCGTGATCTGCCCCTCTGCGATCCGGAACTGCCAGAGGGAATGATCCGGGAGGCGATGCTCCGTCAGATACCAGCGATCGTCAATACTGCCCATATAATAGGGCGTTCCGCCGCCGGCAAAGTAATCGGCATAAATGTCCTCGCAGGTGCCTTCTGCAAGCTCTGAAAGGTCCTTTGTCCTGATCATCGTCGCCTTGTCCTGGCTCCCGAACAGATCCGTAGACACGGTTATATAGTATTCCTGCCCGACGGGCTGGATCTGGATCATTCCCGCATACTGCTCGCAGACGGGGTATTCCTCCAGAATACGCAGGTCTTCAAGACGGCAGCAGAGAACGACCGGCTCTTCTCCTGCCAGGGAAATGCCGGAGGGAAACCAGATCCTGTCCCCCTCGATCGTAAAGGAGCGGACATATGTATTTTTCAGCCTGTCGATCATCATCTTCCTGTCCAGATAGATAAGATCTTTATCCCGTTTAAAAACGTAAAGATCCCCTGTCATGGAGCTGAGCACGTAGAATGACCGGCTGTTTTCATCATAGACGGTAAAATGAGGGCGGGTGCCGATCTGGGAAAAGATCTGTGTACAGACATATCCGCCTGTCGTCTCCCCGTCCTGATCGTGATCAGCCTTTCGAAAGACCAGTACTCTGTTCTGCTCCGTGTCATCCACAAGGATCAGCTCTCCGTCTGAAGCGACAGTGTGAGGCTGTACTGCATCTGACGTAAGAATCTTCCATTCATAAAGAGGCGCGTGAAGATCCCTGCTGTAAATGATCTGATTGTTATAGCAGTCCGCAATAAAATAATCATTTCCGATTTTTCGGATACATGTGGGCACACTGAGGGAAGGATACTGGTTCAATGAAGGCTCCTGCATCTGATCAGCCCCGGGGATCTCCTGGATCTCGCCATAATCTTTTTGCGAATTCGATCCGGACATATATTCCTGCAGGCGGCCGCGCCTCAGCAGCATGGCACAGGTGCCTGCGGCAAGAAGACATATGAGCACTGCAGCGAAGATCTTCAGGCTTTTTCCTCTCATTTCGTGTTCCTTCCGTCAAGTCTGTAATAATACAGAGATATAGAAAAAGAGGCGTTTTGCCTCTTTTCAATACAATAACAGTATAACCTAAAAGCAGGGATCAGTGTACAGCAAAAAGGAACAGGACACTGACGATCAGCACAATTCCGATGCAGGTCATAAACAAAGCAAACGTGAAGTTCTGCGATACCTGTCCGACGGTCTCCGTAGTTCCTTCCCGGATCATCCACCACCTGTCGAGTGCACTGTCTCCGTGAAGTTTCTTTGCCTTCTTCTCTCTCACCACCGTGCGCCGCAGCAAAACGATCAGGGCATCCGTACTGTCTGCAAAGATCCTTGCGATCAAAGCGCCCATGAACAGGACGGACTTGCAGACCGGTGTCAGGATCTTATTCTCCCCGAAAACAGCCGCAATGCTGCCGAAAATTCCGGGCAGCCATCTGGTGAGGAGCGGTCTGTAAAGGAGTTCTTCCAGATCGAGTCCTTTCGGCCAGAGGTTCACATAAGAGACGCGTCCATCTTTCTGCCTGCGGATGAGGACAAGGCGGATAAACAGCAGATACACTGCAGCTCCGATCGCCAGAGAGATCAGGCCGCCTTTTAAATTGCCCGGTGTCAGGGCTCGGAACTCAAGGATCTCATGACTGCCGGTCATATAGGCAGCGATCCTCGTCATGACGGCATTCTGTCCGAGGACGACCATCAGAAGGGAAGATCCGACTATAACAAAGGTGCTGACCCTGTCCATGCAGCTGCGGTCTGAATCATAGCGGGCCTGCCGCTCGGGATCGACATTCTTTTCCACAAATACGCAGATAAAGAGCTTCAGCATATATCCGAAGGTCAGTCCGCCGGAACACAGGAATACCCATTCCAGGATCTGCAGCATCGAGTGGAGGCCTGTACTGCTCATGCCGAACAAAACAGTCCCGGCAGCGGCATGCGCCGTCTCGTGGATGCCTTCCACGATCCCTTCGTGCAGCAGTGTCTTGCTGATATAACCATTGAACATCGGTACACCGCTGATCCCGAGCGCACCCAGCGCAAACGCGAGTTTTAATGCATTTCTGCTGCGGCCCCATCCGCGAATATCATCGAGCGTCAGCGTATGAAGGTTCATAACGACAACACCCGCCGCCATAAAGAGCGTGAGCTTGATCAGGGAGTGATTGACCATGTGGAGCATCGTGCCGGACAGGGCGATCACCGCTCCCTCCTCACTGCCAAGGCCGGTCAGGAGCAGATACATTCCGGTTCCTGTCAGGATAAACCCGATCTGGGACATGGAGGAACAGGCGAGCGTTCTCTTTAAGTTCACGGAGAAGACGGCCAGCAGCGCTCCCAGAACCATCGTGACGGCACCAGTGATCAGTATAATGAGCCCGAACACTCCCTCTCCCGCCATAGCGTAGACAGATGTCATCAGGATTCCGTAGATACCGACCTTTGTCAGGATACCGGACAGAAGGGCGGATCCGGGAGAAGGCGCGACAGGATGGGCCTTTGGCAGCCAGACATGGACCGGGAACATACCGGCCTTGCAGCCAAACCCGAACAGGATGCAGATCGCTGCCGCCAGCACCTGGCCGCGGTCTTCACCGAGGGGTGCGAGCGCTGCCGGCAGTTCATCAAACCGGAGCGTTCCAGCCGCATTTTGGAGCAGCAGAAGGCCCATAAACAGGACAAGGCCCCCAATTACGGCGATAAACAGATAGGTGTATCCCGCGGAGATCGCTTCTTTTGTCTCTTCATGGATGACCCAGGTAAAGGACGTAAACGAAAGGATCTCAAAGAAGACAAAGGCTGTCATGAGATCCGCGGATAGCATGACGCCTTCTGTCGCCCCAAGAGTTACAAGGACAAAGAAACGGTAGCGTCCGAAGTGTTCCCGCTCATTTTTAAAATACTCCAGGGAGAACAGGGATGTTCCCGCCCACATAAGTGCCGTGATAATGCCGTAAACGGCCCGGAATCCGTCTGTCGTAAAATGGAGTCCGCCAGAAAGGATCCCGTTCAGAGAAAGGACGGTTCCTCCTTTGTACAGGGTCTGGCCGACAAAGGAACCTTCCGCCATTCCGCTATTTCCGGAGGCGGCAAGCGGCAGAAACAGGCTCAGCACGAACACCAGAAGAGTTACGGCCAGACAGAAAAGGTCTCTCGTCTCCTCTTTCCATTTTCCGGGATTCCCGGGCAATACACTGATCAATGCTCCGACGATCGGAAGAAAAACGATCAAACAAGCAAGCATTCCACACCTCTAACTAAATACATAGACTGAAAGCAGTTTATAACAGGCCTGCGGCGATCTTATTCAGGAAACTTAAGACAGCCTCAGTCTGCACGCCAAAATAGATATTGGCGATCGAAAAGACCGCGATCGGGATCAGCATCAGGCGGTCCGCCTCGAGGTTTTCCTTGTTTTCCAGATATCTGTCTTTTCCACTGATCGGGAAAAACGCCCTGATACTGACACTGAGTGTATAGATCGCACACAGAAACGCGGATACGATCAGGCTCACCACTCCTATAATGGCAGCTTTGGAGCCCTCCTGGGCGCCCGCCATCAGCAGCTGCCACTTGGAGATAAATCCGCAGAAAAGAGGAATACCTGTCAGGGAGAGAGCCCCGAGCGTATAGCAGGTAAATGTCACCGGCATCTTTCTGCCGACTCCGTTGATCTCGAAGATATAGCTGTTTCCTGTCTTGTGCATGAAGGCGCCGGCGCACATAAAGAGCGTGATCTTTATAATGCCGTGGAACAGCATATGCGCCATGCCGGCGGCAAACCCGGCCGGTGTCATGAGCATGATGCCAAAGAGCATATAAGAGAGGTTGCTCATCGTGGAATATGCAAGCCTTCTCTTGAAGTGTCTTTCTTTCACGGCCATGACAGCGCCGAACAGCAGGGAAAACGCAGCTGTCACGAGACAGAACGTCTGGACATAGGTCCCTTTGAGGATCTCCGCGCCGTAGACGTAATAGACCATTCTCATAACGGCAAATACGCCCGCATTGACGACCGCTACAGCGTGAAGAAGGGCTGTGACGGGAGTCGGCGCCGCCGAAGCGGTAGGAAGCCATCTGAACAGCGGAAAGACCGCCGCTTTCGTGCCAAATCCAAAGAAGCCGAAAATAAAGGCGATCTCAAGCATGCGGAAATCATAGCCGCCTGTCAGGCTCCCGCCATAAATAAAAGTCCCTGCATTTCCGTAGATAGTCGTCAGGATCACCGCGAAGAAGGCGAGCGATGCGCCGCCGATCGTATATGCGGCATAGAGACGCCCCGCATAGAGACTCTCGTGATCTCCGTAATGGGAAACCAGCGGGATCGTCACCAGCGTCAGCATCTCGAAAAACACGTACATTGTGATCATGTCCGCGGAAAAGGCGATTCCCAGAGCGATCCCGTACGTCATGACGTAGAAGGCAAAAAACGGGTTCTTTCTGGAGGCATGCTCCATGTAGGAAAAGGCATACAGAAGGACCAGCGGCCACATGACGGAGACCATACCGGCAAAGAGCATGGCCATTCCGTCCAGGCGGAACGTTATGGAAAATCCGTCCGTAAAGCTGTAGATCGTAAACGGATCCCTTGACCCCGCCAGGATCATCATCCAGACCAGGACCGTCGTCAGGCACGCGATGATCTCACAGTATATGTTCCTGCGCCTGTCCTGCGTAAACTTAAGAGGCAGGATCAGGAAACCGCCGGCCAGCGGCAGCAGGATCGAAATCAGTAAAAATACCGGATGCAATTGTCAACCTCCACTCAGAATCCCAGAAGTGCAATGATCTTCATGCCCCAGATACCGACGATCAGGGTGACGCAGGAAAGACAGATCAGCGGGATCGTCATAAGGGAAGACGGCTCCGCATTCTCAAACTCCTCTTCTGCATGCTCTTCAGCGCCCTCCGCATGCCCGGGGAAAAATCCGTTGACGGTGACCGGCAGAAGGTAGCCGGCTGTCAGCAGTGCCGAGACCAGCAGCACCGCAGGGGCAAGGATCCGGAAGATTCCCACGCCGCTTCCGATCGCTGCGGAGGCGATCACCCATTTACTGAGGAATCCGGCCAGAGGCGGGATACCGATCAGGGACAGGGACACGATCGTAAAGCACCAGAGCGTAACGGGCATCCTGCGGCCGACACCGCGAAGGTCTGTGACCCTGCGGACGCCGAGCTTATAAATAAAGATACCGGCGACAAGGAACAGGCAGCCCTTGGCAGCGGCGTGCCCCATAAGGTGCAGCAGTCCGCCATTTAATCCATCGCTTGAAAGGAAGGAAAGGCCCAGGAGAATATAGGAGATCTGGCTGATCGAGGAATAAGCCAGACGCTTTTTGAGGATCTTCTCGCGGAATGCCATCATGGATCCCATAAAGATCGTCAGCATGGCAAGGGACATCCAGGTATACTGGACCCAGGTTCCGCGCAGCAGGTCAGCGCCTGCCGAGAAATAGACGAGCCTGATAATGGCAAGAACACCGGCTTTTGCGACGATACCGGACAAAAGCGCGGAAGACGGTGCAGGCGCGATCGGGTGCGCCGTCGGCAGCCATCCATGCATCGGATACAGACCAGCCTTGGTGCCGAAGCCGATAATACCTGCCATCATAACGCCAAGGAAAAGCTTCTCATGACCCGCGATCGAATCGGGAGTAAGAAACCCTCCATAGACAAAGGATGTATCTGCGCTGCCTGCGAAATGATACACGAAGAACACGGCGAGCAGTCCCATCAGGGCACCGGCCACGGAATAAAACAGGTATTTGAGTCCGGCGGATACCGCATCCTCCGACATCTCCTGCAGGACGAGCGGCACGGTCGTCAGCGTCATCAGCTCAAAGCTAAGGTACATGGTGACGAGATTGCCGGACAGGCACACAGCCACCAGAGCTCCCAGGGATATGAAAAAGAAGGTGAAGAACATCTCCGGCTTCTCTTCCATCTTCATGTACTCAAACGCGTAGAAACACACTGCCGTGTACAGGATGAGACCGGCTGTCAGGATATACCTTCCAAGACCGTCCGGCACAAACAGCATCGGAACATTCTCCGTAAAAGAAACGGGAATGAACCGCTCTCCCGCCAGCATGGCCGTGACCGCAAGAAAATCTGTGATCAGCATGACCGCGATATAAGACGGCCTTTTTTCACCCAGACTT
>JAFTFD010000326.1 GCA_017449745.1 Lachnospiraceae bacterium | reverse complement strand
TGTCGGGCGGCCAAAAGATAGAAAAGTCCGCTCGTGCGAGCACGGCATACTTTTCTGCCTTTTGACCTTAGCATCATTTTATTATCCACATGCCAGACTACCGGCAGAAGCCAGGTGCAGCATAGCGGCTGCCCGAAAGAGAGGAATTCATGAAAGCGGAACACCTGAGAGTCAATTATATGTCGGATCCTGTAGGTATTGGGGATACTGCGCCGGAGTTTTTCTGGAACTGCAGCGGCGGTATCACCCAGAAGGCCTACAGGATCCTTTGCGATTGGGATGGAAAAACTGTCTTGGACAGCGGCAAAGTGCCGTCATCTTCCATGTCGCACATCAAATATAGCGGAGAAACTCTTGGAAGCAGGGACAGAGTTGATTTCAGCATTCAGCTCTGGGATGAAAAAGATGTTTCAGGAGAACCCGCAGAAGGTTTCTTTGAACTGGGGCTCCTCAGCAAAGGGGAATGGAAGGCGCAGTGGATCAGCGGCGATTATGCGCCCAAAAAGAAAAAGAGATATCCTGTCGACTGCTTCAGAAAGAATTTCACGGTCAGGAAGAATACAGGGATCAAAAAAGTCCGCCTGTATGCGGCAGCAAGAGGAATCTACGACGTCACGGTCAACGGGACCCGCATGGAAGATTTTATCCTGGCCCCTGGCTCTACGGATTACAGAAAAAGGATCCAGGTACAGACCTATGACGCCGCAGCGCTGCTGAATAAGGATAACGGGGAAAATACGATCGAACTCAGACTCGCGGACGGATGGTTCAGAGGCAGTACAGCAGCATATGGCGTGACAAATGTCTATGGAACGGAGACCAGCATCCTGGCACAGCTTGAGATCCTGTATGAGGACGGAGAGAAGCAGCTTGTCTGTACGGACAATAGCTGGGCGTGGTCCAACGACGGCCAGATCCGTTTCGCGGACCTGAAAGACGGGGAGATCTTTGATGCGCGTTTTGCCGCCTCCTATAACGGAAAGGCAAAAACAGTCGCAGCACCTGCGGCCGCTTTAGTTTGCTCTGATAATGTTCCGGTGCAGGAGCACGAGCGCTTTAAGGGTAAGCTGCTGAAAGCCAAAGACGGCATGCAGGTCCTGGATTTTGGACAGAACATCGCCGGATATCCGGAGATCGTCTTAAGGGGCAAGGCCGGCCAGAGAGTTAGGTTTGTCTGTGGTGAGATCCTGGATGCTGACGGGCATGTGGACCTCAGCGGAATCCAGGAGACCCGTCCCGCAAAAGGATGGTCACAGTTCAGCCTCATCAAAAAACTGGTCACAAACAAGGTAAGCGGTGAGATCGATCCTACACCGAGACAGGAGATCGTAATTACCTGTTCCGGAAAAGAGGATCACTACAAGACCTCCTTCGCTGTTTTCGGTTTCCGCTACATGCAGGTAGAGCCGGAGGGAGATACAGCGGATCTTGTGATCGACCTTGAGAAGACGGCTGCAGTGGCAGTCTATTCTGATCTGGAGCAGACCGGCAGCTTTACGTGCTCCAATGCTCTTGTCAACCGGCTGCTGGAGAATACCCGCTGGAGCATGAAGGGGAATTTCCTGGATGTTCCGACAGACTGCCCGACCAGAGAGCGCCTTGGGTGGACCGGCGATGCGCAGATCTTTTTCGACACCGGAGCATACCTCATGAATACGGCGCCTTTCTTCCGCAAGTGGCTGCGGGATATGGAGGATGCGCAGTATAAAAACGGCCTGATCCCTGCTGTCCTTCCTTACAGCGGAGTGGAACAGATGTACAAGACGACCGGCTCCTCAGTCGGCTGGGCAGATGCAATCTATCTCATCCCTTACAGATACTATAAGCGCTTTGGTGATATGTCCGTTCTCAGCATGTACTGGCCGATGATGAAAAAATATGCAGACTACCTGATGGGACATCTTGGACTTGCCAACAAAAAGGCGGCCAGGGAAAATCCTGACAACGCATTCTGTTATGAGAAAGGCATGCACCTGGGCGAGTGGCTTGAACCGGAAGAGTTCCGTGACAAAGTGTACAGAGCCAGTGTGAAGCATCCGGAGGAGTGTACGGCTTATCTGTTTTATGCGATGTCGACAATGGCGGAAATCGCACAGATCCTTGGGAAAACGGCAGAAGCAGAGGAAATGGCCAAATATGCAGAAGGAGCAAAAAGAGCCTATCTGCACTTCGCAGAGCTGGACACAGACAGGCAGGCGAAGCTGGTGCGTCCCCTTGCCTTGGGCCTGCTTGAAGGAGAAACCAGGCAGAAGGCACAGAAGCGCCTTAAGAAAGCGGTGGAGAATTACCGGTATCGCGTCGGGACAGGATTCCTGTCAACGCCTTTCCTTCTGCCTGTTCTGACAGAGGCGGGAGAGGTCGAAACAGCCTACCGCATGCTGCTCAATGAAGAGAAGCCGGGCTGGCTCGGAGAAGTGCTGGACGGCGCGACAACGGTCTGGGAGAACTGGGAAGGGAATTGCAGCCAGAACCATTATTCCCCCGGCGCTGTCTGCCAGTGGCTTTTCGACACCTGTGCAGGGATCCGGCAGGACGGAGAGAATCATTTCATCATCAGCCCGGTTCCCGGCGGCGAACTGGAATATGCCGGCGCGGAATATCTCAGTCTGTATGGCAGGGTCTTTTCAGGATGGGAGAAGACCAAAGACGGATTCCGCTATACCGTCGAGATCCCGTCCAACTGTACGGCGGAGGTCTTACTGCCTGGCGGCAGAAAAGAGACGATCCATACCGGAAAATATCAGTTTTAAAAAGATCCCCAGGCGGCCAATCACAGGCTGCCTGGGGATCTTACATATTTTATGCACATGCGAATTCAGGAATTATCCAACAGCTATCTATGAGCTGTTCTTCATATAATTATCAATTATCTGCCATCTATTAATAGGGCTTTCTTGCGGACTCGCGATATTTCTCATCGCAGTATTTGCAGCGGTAGATCTCTTTCTTTTCATCTGCCAGGTAGAAAATGTGAGGCAGTCCCTGCTCGATCGACGTGATGCAGCGGGGATTGTGGCAGTGAATGACGTCGCGGATCTCTTTCGGAAGAGAGAGGGAGCGCTTTTCTACGATCTCACCGTTCTTAATGACATTGACCGTGATATTGTGATCGATAAATGCCAGAACATCCAGATCCAGCTGATCGATGCCGCATTCTACCTTCAGGATATCCTTTTTGCCCATAACTTCGCTGTGAGCGTTTTTGATGATCGCGACAGGAGAGTCAAATTTATCCAGTCCCAGATGACGATAGATGACCATGGCCTTTCCCGCCTTAATATGGTCAAGAACAAATCCTTCTTCGATTTTTCCAACGTTTAACATTTCTGTCTCCTTCCAAACAAGTATGCGGATGTCCCGTTCGGGATCTTCCGCCGGTCAGCTCTGTTTTTGTTCCTGTCAGCAGTCTTGCTGCAACGCCGGTATTATTCCGGAAGTCTCCCGGCACTTTTAAGCAGCGTCAGGATCAGTGCCATGCGGACATAGACGCCGAACTGCACCTGGCGGAAATAAGCGGCGCGGGGATCGTCGTCCACGTCGACGGAGATCTCATTGACACGCGGAAGCGGATGCAGGACGTACATATCCTTCGGCGCGAGCTTCATCTTTTCTGCGTCGAGGATGTAGAAATCCTTCAGTCTGACATAGTCTTCCTCGTTGAAGAAGCGCTCTTTCTGGATCCTCGTCATGTACAGAAGGTCAAGGCGTCCGATCACGTCCTCGATCTTGATGTGCTCCTCGTAAGGGATGCCCTTTTCCTGCAGCATCTCGGTGATGTAATCCGGGACACAGAGCTCAGGAGGGGAGATAAAGACGAAGCGGACGTTTTCATAGCGGACCAGCGCGTTGATCAGGGAGTGGACCGTGCGGCCGAATTTGAGGTCACCGCAGAGACCTATGGTGAAATTGTTAAGGGATCCTTTAAGGTTGCGGATCGTCAGCAGGTCTGTCAGGGTCTGGGTAGGATGCTCGTGGCCTCCGTCTCCCGCATTGATGACCGGGATAGATGCAAAATGGGAAGCGACCGTCGCGGCGCCTTCCTTCGGATGACGGATGACCATGATGTCCGCGTAGCAGGATATGACGCGGGCTGTATCCGCAACGCTCTCGCCCTTTGCGGCGGAGGAAGAAGAGGCCTCGGAGAAGCCCATGACCTGTCCGCCGAGCCCGAGCATGGCGGATTCATGGGAGAGCCTTGTTCTTGTGCTGGGCTCATAGAAGCAGGTCGCCATTTTTCTGCCGTCGCAGGCGTGGGCATAGGTGTCGGGATGGAGGCGGATATCGTCCGCCAGGTCAAAGAGCTGTTCCAGTTCTTCAACGGTAAAGTCCTGTGGTGTGATCAGATGTCTCATAGTACCTCCTGTTGTGAATAATTATGATTATTATTCACAGCTCTCCACCGCGCATTCGCAAAACACGCGCTATGCGCGTGACTATCTGCTGACACAGATAGGTTTTGCTCATTTGGTGGAGGTTCCTGCTTCACAGGAACCATCAGAACAATCTGTCTAATGCTTACGTGCAAGCACGACGCATCAGCCGGATTGTTCTGATCAGCTGTGAATAGTTAACGCTTTGTACAAAAATAAACACACCTGAAAGATCAGGTGTGTTCCATATCAAAATCAATACCTTTACTGAGCAGGAATTTCTCCATAGTTTTGTCCCAAAGCGCATCCGCACTTTTATCAAGTGTAAACGACTCCATCGAAACGCCGGAAATAATATGGATCCCGGACGCATCCAGACGAATATTCAGAAGAAAAGAATATCCCTCTGTGAGCTTAGCTGCGTATTCAGGCTTGAGCTGAAGAGTAAAGCGGAAGAAAGTAGGAGCGGTCTTGCCTTTGATAATATCCCTGACATGGGGGCGGATCACGGACCAGGCTATGAACCTGTCGGAATATCCATCTTCTTCTGTAAGGGAACCGGCAGAAACAAAATCAGAATTAACCTGTCCGTCGATCGTATAGGTCGCGGCCATCTTGATGACTGCCTCCTGCAAAAGAAAAGAATCAAAAGCATCCGTAGAGAGCAGTCCCGACATAAATGCTATTTTGTTCTTTGCAAGAAGAGATTCCATTTCAGACTCCGACGGCAGCTGTGCTGACCTAGTAAATCGAGAACGCTATATCTGGCGCTTTCTTTTTCCTCGCTACATCATATAGGAGTTTGGGGAGGATTGCAACAAAAAATTGCAGATGTTATGGATGCAATGAACAGACAGGCGGGCTGCCTGTCAAACGAAAATAATCCCGCCCACACCAGCTTATAGTAGTCAAGGTGATGCGGACGGGATTTTATTAATTATAAAAACTGTATGCTTCCTGCTGTGTAGTAGAGGGCTGCGGCGCAGCCGATCTGCAGGAGCAGGATAAGGGGCATGCCGATGCGGAACTTGAGCTTCCTGGTCTTGTGACGGAAGACGCGCATTCCCAAAAGGCATCCGATGCTGCCGCCCAGAATAGCGTAGAGGAACAATACGGATTCCGGGGTCCTCCACGTGCGGCGCTGCGCTTTTCGCTTATCCAGGCCGAAGGCTGCAAAACCGACAATGTTTATCACTGCCAGGTAGGACAGCAGGAGAGGAAGGGTTCCTGAACTCACTTTTTGGAGGCCTCAACTTCCTGCAGCTTCATAGCGCGGACTTTGGAGGAAAGGCCGAACAGGTTGATAAAGCCCTCAGCGTCATGGTGATCGTACAGATCGCCTGTCGTGAAGGAAGCGATGCTCTCATTGTACAGAGAGTACGGGGAGGTCGTGCCTGCCTTGATGATATTGCCCTTGTAAAGTGCAAGACGAACTTCACCGGTCACATACTGCTGTGTGCTCTCGATGAAAGCCTGCTCTGCCTCGCGAAGGGGAGTGAACCACTTGCCTTCATAGATGAGGCTTGCGAATTTATGAGCGATCTCATCTTTCTCCTCGTATGTATCGCGGTCAAGGATCAGCTCCTCGAGCTGCTGATGTGCTTCATACAGGATCGTTCCGCCGGGTGTCTCATAGACGCCGCGTGACTTCATGCCTACGACACGGTTCTCAACGATATCGACGATGCCGATGCCGTTCTCACCGCCGAGCTTGTTCAGGGCGCGGATGATATCGGAGAGCTTCATCTTTTCACCGTTCAGAGCGACCGGAATACCCTTCTCGAAGGAGATATTGATATAGGTCTTCTTGTCGGGCGCTTTCTCAGGTGTTGTCCCGAGAACGAGCAGATGCTCATAGTTGGGCTCATTGGCGGGATCCTCGAGTTCCAGGCCCTCATGGCTGATGTGCCAGATATTGCGGTCACGGCTGTAGCTGGAGTCCGCGGAGAAGGGGAGGTCGATGCCATGCTGCTGTGCATACTCGATCTCGGATGTGCGGGAATCCAGGTGCCATTTCTCGTTTCTCCATGCAGCGATGATCTTAAGATCCGGAGCCAGTGCCTTGATGCCGAGCTCAAAACGGATCTGGTCATTTCCTTTTCCTGTTGCGCCGTGGCAGATCGCTGTCGCGCCTTCCTTGCGGGCGATCTCGACCAGCTTCTTGGCGATAAGGGGACGAGCCATGGATGTGCCGAGCAGATATTTGTTCTCATAGACGGCGTGTGCCTGGATGCAGGGAGCGATGTACTCATCGCAGAACTCATCTGTCACGTCGAGGATATAGAGCTTGTCAGCTCCGCAGTAAGCGGCGCGCTTGTCAAGATCCTTGAGCTCGCTCTCCTGTCCGCAGTCGATGCAGACGCAGATGACCTCGTAGTCGAAATTCTCTTTCAGCCACGGAATGATGACAGTGGTATCAAGACCACCGGAATATGCCAGAATTACTTTTTCTTTTGCTGCCATAACAGGCCTCCTTGCTGTAAAACGGATGTTTTTTGTTTGTACCGTAAGAATATACTACGGGTTTCAAAAGGTTGCAAGAGAAATTATTTACATAATATGTGCATAATATACGCAAATATGTATAAAAATGCATAAAACCCTCAAACAAGATGCATAAATATAATTTTTTGTTGAAAAAAGAATGCATTGGATGTATAGTTAGACGAATACACGAAAGGCAGGTGACAGTCCATGAGCAAAATCAGGGCCGGTATTGTCGGCGCGACAGGCTATGCAGGAGCGGAGATCGCAAGGCTTCTGTCCAATCATCCGGATGCGGAGATCGTCTGGGTGGGATCGAGGAGCTTCACGGAGACTCCCCTCAGCTCGATCTATGGGAACCTCTTTCATTTCGTCGATCTTTCCTGCATTGATGATGATACAGAATTACTGAAGGATAAGCTTTTGGAACTCGCTGACGACGTAGACGTTATCTTTACGGCAACGCCCCAGGGAGCGTGCGCGTCCATGATGAGCGAAGCGCTGCTGGAAAAGGCCAAAGTGATCGATCTCTCCGCCGATTTCCGTCTTAAGGACGTCTCCGTGTATGAGCAGTGGTACAAGATCACGCACAAAGCCCCTTCTTTTATTAAGGAAGCTGTCTATGGACTGTGCGAACTGAACCGGGAACAGATCAAAAATGCAAGACTGATCGCCAACCCGGGCTGTTATACGACCTGCTCCATTCTGACAGCCTATCCGCTCGTAAAGGCCGGCCTGATCGATCCGGATACACTGATCGTATCGGCGCTTTCCGGCGTTTCCGGAGCCGGCAGGGGAGCCAAGACGGCAAATCTGTACTGCGAGGTAAACGAGAGCGCAAAAGCCTACGGAGTGGCAACGCACAGGCACACTCCTGAGATCGAAGAGCAGCTCGGTTATGCAGCCGGCCATCCTATTACGATCAGCTTTACGCCGCACCTTGTTCCCATGAACAGAGGGATCCTGGCTACGGAATACGCGTCGCTTGTCCGCAAGGCAGACGGAAGCCTTCCTGCAGACGAGGAGATCAGGGCAGCTTATGAAGAGGCATACGGGAAAGAGTACTTTATACGCCTTATGCCTTCCGGCGTCTGCCCGGAGACCAGATTCGTCGAGGGCAGCAATTTCCTGGATATCGGTTTTAAAACAGATAAGAGAACAGGAAGAGTCATCCTGATGGGAGCGCTGGACAACCTGATGAAGGGCGCTGCTTCCCAGGCAGTCCAGAACATGAACCTTCTGTTTGGACTTCCGGAGGGAGAAGGTATTTCCATGATCCCCATGATGCCCTGATCCTTGACTTAACGATCGCTCTAAACCGTTTTCAAAGCGAAAATTGCCAGATAAATTCTGCAGCCTGCAGAACAGCCGAATGACAGCCGCAAAAAGGCAGCTGAGGTCTTTCTGTACAGCATTTCTGCGGGGAAAGGATACTTCAATATATGGAAGGTATGATACAGATCCGGCCGATGAGGGCAGAGGATTACGACCGGGTGCATGACCTGTGGCTCACGATTGAGGGCTTCGGGATCCGCAGCATCGACGATTCCAGAGAGGACGTGCTCCGGTTTATAGAGAGGAATCCCGAGACTTCTGTCGTCGCGGTCTATGACGGAGAGATCGTGGGATCGATCCTGTGCGGAAATGACGGAAGACAGGGAACGCTCTATCATGTCTGCGTCGCCCGGCATATGAGACGTCTCGGGATCGGGACACAGATGGTCGGTTACTGCATGCGGGCGCTGAGAGAGCTGAAGATCAACAAGGTATCCATCGTCGCTTACACGAAAAACGGAACCGGCAACGCCTTCTGGAAGGGGATCGGCTGGAAGAAGAGAGAAGATTTCTACTACTACGATTTTATATTGAATGAGGAAAATATTACGAGATTCGTAGGAGAATCCTGATTCATTTTTTAAGGAAGCCCGGAGCTCCGGGAGAAAGGAAAGATCCGGCACACCGCAAGGGACCGGATGGCGTGTATCAAGATGAAGAAAATTGAAGGAGGCGTGACATCGCCAAAAGGCTTTGAGGCGGCATCTGCTGCAGCCGGGATCAAGTATCAGGGACGCACCGATATGGCACTGATCTATTCAGAAGTGCCCTTTACCGTGGCGGGAACCTTTACCTCCAATATTTTTAAGGCGGCGCCTGTCATCTGGGACCGCGATATCGTAAAGACAAAAGGCTGCGGCCAGGCTGTCATCGTCAACTCCGGAATTGCCAACGCATGTACCGGGGAAGAGGGACTTGAGATCTGCCGCAAGACGGCAGCTGCTGCCGCAAGGGAACTTGGCGTAGATCCGCAGGGCGTCCTGATCGGCTCCACCGGCGTCATCGGCATGCAGATCCCGATCGAGAGGATCGAGGCGGGCGTTAAGATGCTTGCCGAGGCGAAGAGCGGCACGGCCGAGGCTGGCGAAGCAGCCGCAAAAGCGATCATGACGACGGATACCGTTCACAAGCAGACAGCCTATACTTTTACTGTCGGCGGTGTGGAAGCGACCCTTGGCGGCATGAGCAAGGGAAGCGGTATGATCCATCCGAATATGTGCACGATGCTCGGGTACATCACGACGGATGTTGCGATCGACCAGAAACTCCTGCAGGAAGCAGTCAGCGGCGTCGTCGAGGATACTTTCAATATGATCTCCGTAGACGGAGATACCTCCACGAATGACACGCTTCTCGTTATGGCAAACGGCCTTGCCGGGAACGCCGTGATCACGGAGAAGAACGCGGACTATGAGACCTTCCGGGAGGTACTCTTTACAGCATGCCGTGAGCTTGCCATGAAGATGGCAGCGGACGGTGAGGGCGCCACGAAGCTGATCCAGTCCACCGTCCTGAATGCCGACACAAAGGCAAATGCGAAGATCCTGGCAAAGTCCATCATCTGCTCAAGCCTCGTCAAATCCGCTGTTTTTGGCGGAGACGCCAACTGGGGAAGAGAGCTCTGCGCCCTCGGATATTCGGGCGTTACCTTCGATCCCGAGAAAGTGGACCTGTATTTCCAGGCGGACGGAAAGAAGATGCTGATCTTCACAAACGGAAGCGGAACCGATTACTCCGAGGAAGAGGCGCATGAGCTGCTCTGCAGCAAGACCGTGGAGATCATTTCCGATATGCATATGGGAAATGAAAGCGCAGTTGCATGGGGCTGCGATCTCACTTATGATTATGTTAAGATCAATGCGGATTACCGCAGCTGATCAAACGAAAATATAGAAAGGAAGCAAAATGGAACAGTATTTGAATGAAGCACAGAAAAAGGCGGATGTACTGATCGAAGCGCTCCCCTATATTCAGAAATTCAACCGGAAGATCATCGTCGTAAAATACGGCGGCAGTGCCATGAACAGCGAAGAGCTGCAAAAGAGCGTCATCAAGGACGTGACTCTGTTAAAGCTTGTCGGCTTTAAGCCGATCATCGTCCATGGCGGCGGCAAGGCAATCAGCCGCTGGGTCGAAAAAACGGGCAAAGAGGCACAGTTCATCAACGGCCTCCGGGTCACGGATGCAGAGACGATGGAGATCGCGGAAATGGTGTTGGGACGCGTTTCCAAGAATCTTGTGACCATGGTGGAAGAGCTCGGCAGCAAGGCGATCGGGATCAGCGGCAAGGACGGCGGCATGATCACGGTCAAAAAGCGCCTCTCCGGCGGCCAGGATATCGGCTATGTCGGGGAGATCACGTCTGTCGATCCCAAGATCCTGTTTGACATGCTGGAGAACGACTATCTGCCGATCGTCGCTCCCATCGGCCTGGATGAGAATTATGATACCTACAACATCAATGCGGATGAGGCGGCCTGCGCCATCGCAAAGGCAGTCAACGCGGACAAGCTCGTTTACCTGACAGACGTCGAAGGCCTCTATCGCGATTTCGAGGATAAATCCTCCTTTATCTCCAGGATCAGCGTCTCCCAGGCGGAGCAGCTGATCGCGGATGGTATCATTGGCGGCGGTATGCTGCCGAAGCTGTCCAACTGCACGGATGCCGTGCGCGGCGGCGTCAACAGAGTCCATATCCTCGACGGCAGGATCCCGCACAGCATCCTGCTGGAGATCTTTACGGATAAAGGCCACGGCACGATGTTCTACGAGGACGGAGAGATATAAGAGGTGAGCGTATGCTGAATCAGACACAGATGCAGGAGATGATCGAACAGGCGGAGACCGACCTGCTGCACACTTATAACCGGTATCAGATCGTGCTGGACCACGGGGACGGCGGATACCTGTATGATGTGACAGGAAAAAAATACCTGGATTTCTGCGCGGGAATTGCCGTCTTTGCCCTGGGATACAATTATCCCGGTTATAATGAGGCGCTCAAGGCGCAGATCGACAAGATCCTGCATACTTCCAACTATTTTTACAATGAGCCGGCGATCAAGGCTGCGCATCTGATGAAAAAGGCAAGCGGCATGGACCGCGTCTTTTTCACGAACAGCGGCGCAGAGGCAGTTGAAGGCGCCCTGAAGGCTGCTGTCAAATATGCCTACACGAGAGACGGCCATGCGGACCATGAGATCATTGCGATGGAAAGATCCTTCCATGGCAGGACTTACGGCGCGCTTTCTGTTACCGGCAATGCCCACTACCGGGAGCCTTTCGGGAATATGCCCGGCACGGTACGCTTCGCGGAATACAACAATATCGATAGCGTAAAGGCCCTTGTCAACGACAAGACCTGCGCGATCATTCTGGAGGTCGTTCAGGGCGAGGGAGGCCTGACGCCTGCGGATCCGGAATTCCTTGGAGAGATCCGGAAGATCTGCGACGAAAAGGACATCCTGCTGATCTTTGACGAGATCCAGTGCGGAATGGGCAGGACCGGGGATATGTATGCCTGGCAGAAATTCGGTATCCGCCCGGATATCATGACGACGGCCAAGGCCCTCGGCTGCGGCGTTCCTGTCGGCGCGTTTCTCCTCAATGAAAAAACAGCGAAGAGTTCACTGGTCGCAGGGGACCACGGAACGACCTACGGCGGAAATCCTTTCGCCTGCGCGGCGGTCTGCAAGGTCCTTGAAATCTATGAGGAGGATCATATAATAGAGCATGTTCGGGAGGTCGCTCCTTATTTTACAGAGGTCCTGGATTCTCTCGTCGAAAAATATGACTTTATTCTGGAGAGAAGAGGAAGAGGCCTGATGCAGGGCCTGTATTTTGACCGCCCTGTGGCCGATGTGATCAGAAAAGCCATGGATGCCGGCCTGATCCTGATCAATGCCGGCAGCAATATCCTGCGCTTCCTGCCTCCGCTCGTTGTCACGAAGGAGCAGGTGGATGAGATGGCGGCGATCCTTGACGGTGTGCTTTCCGAAATAAAATGAATTAAAGAGGATCTATGAGTTACAGGTCGAGACTTCTGTCGGCTTTGTTTGCGGTGATTCTGCTCGCTGCCCTGATCGGGATCTCCATCGTGGGAGCCGGGAGCAAGGCGGGAGGAACGGAATCTCTTTTTGCTGGCAAGACGACGATCAAATTATGGTATAACGATGAGGGACTGACCGATTATCTGAACGATGTTTCGGTCAGTTATAATAATGCCCAGTCAAAGGTGCGCGTCGTGCCTACGCTGATCCGGGACAACGAATATCTGGTCCGGATCTATGAGGCGACGTTAGATGAAAACGATTATCCGGATCTCTACATCATCCGCAACAATGAGCTGGAGAGGTGCTGGAAGACAGGGCTGGCTGCAAAAGTAGAGGACCCAACGCACTTCATGGACAACGCGTTTTACCCGCAGTCCGCGATCAATGCGGTCTCCTTCAAGGGAACTCCGGTGGCGTATCCACTGAGTTTTGAGACGGCAGCCTTTCTGTACAACAAAAAGTATCTGGCTACGATGGCGGAGACGGCCGGAAAATCGCTGGAGGAGACGGTCCCGAAGACGATCGTGGACATCATCAACCTCGCAAACGTATATGAGGCGCCGGAGGAAGTCCAGGCGGTCTTTAAATGGGACGTCAGCGATATTTTCTATAACTACGGCTTTGTCGGGAACTACATGAATGTTGGCGGCCCGAGCGGAGATGATATCAATCAGCTCGACATATACAACACACAGGTGATCTCCTGCCTGCAGGTCTATCAGCAGCTGAACCAGTTTTTTTCGATCGATGTGCAGACCGACGATTACAAAGACGTTATCAGAGACTTTGCACAGGGAAAGATCGTCTTTACGATCGCAACATCCGATGCGGTGCAGACGATCCGCGAGATGACCCTGAACGGGGAGTGTGATATCGACTACGGCGTCACTAGGATCCCGGATTCCACACAGGACCTGATCTCCAAGCCTATGTCCGTGACGGACTGCGTGGTCGTCAACGGCTACAGCACCAGACAGGAAGAGGCCAACCGCTTTATCCAGTATATGCTCTACCAGCATATCAACGAGTTTTACGAGCGGACAGGCCGCGCGCCTGCCCAGGCCGGATTCCAGTACAGCGATGAACATATGAGTGGATTCTACAATGCCTATGTAGATTCCGTGCCGATCACGAAGCTCCGCCGCGCGGGCAATTTCTGGATGCTGCTGGAGAACACCTTTGCCCTGGTCTGGGACGGCGCAGATGCCAACGACTCCATGCACCGACTGACACAGACCCTGATGGAGCAGATCTCCGGAACGGAGAATTATGTCGTGGATAAACTGATGAGCCCGGTTCCGGTGAGCATCAGCGAACAGCTCACAGGTTTGGACTAAAAACATTTAAAGGTTCACGTTCTTTGAACACAGACCTTTCATACAAAAACTTCTTGATATTGACTTGCAGAACGCACTAAAATAATAAGAGCATCGCAGCCCGAAGCGGTTCTGCGATGCTCTCCTTTTTGCTGTGCATGGCGGGACTCCTGCACGAGGGAGCATACAGGATGGGATCTGTCTGAGGTACACGGCGCATCATGCGGCCATGCCTTACAAGGTCCTGCCGGAGTATGCTCAGAACAGGAGCATGCTTGTCATGAAAATTAAATATTGCGCGTTGTTAGTGGTACTTGCCGCTGCAGTTACGGGATGCCCTACAGGGACTGGGAATGCCGTCCTGAAAGAGAATGTGTTCCTGCAGCAAGATGCAGAGGAAAACGGTTCGGAATCAGAGCGGCAGGATAGCGAAACGGATCACATATCGCCGGAGGGCACAGATAGCGGTAGACCAGATGCTGTTCCGAAGGAGAACGCTGCAGACAGCAGAACAGATGCTGTTCCATCAGAGAACGTGTCAGAAGACATTGCAGGCGGCGGATCAGATCTCGTTCCGCAGGCGAACATGGAAGACAGCGAAGAAGAGGATACTGCCAGGATATATGTATACGTCTGCGGCGCCGTTGTAAAGGAAGGCGTCTATGCCCTGCCGGAAGGCGCAAGAGTCTACGAGGCGGTCGAGGCGGCTGGCGGACTGCAGGATTCGGCGGACGTTCAGCAGCTGAATATGGCTTCTACGCTGCGGGATGAAGATATGATCTGCATACCGCGAACAGATGTTATCACGGAGGCCAGGATCATACATGGTGATCCGAATATGGATTCGGCGAATGGTGGCCCGGGACGAGCATCTGTAGAACAACCGGACGGACGCATTAACCTTAACACAGCCGGTGCCGAGGAGCTGATGAAGCTGGCCGGGATCGGACAGGTGCGCGCTAATGCGATCCTTGATTACAGGGAACAGAACGGTCCTTTTTCTGATGTGGAGGAGATCATGAGGGTCCCGGGGATCAAGGCATCGACTTTTGAGAAGATCAAAGATGAGATCTATATAGAATAATCACTCTGAAAGAGAGAAGAGTATGGCTAAAAAAATTCTGATCGTGGATGACGAACAGCTGATCGTGAAGGGACTCAAGTACTCCCTTACACAGGATAATTATGAAGTAGATACGGCTCTGGACGGAGAAGAGGCACTGGAAAAGGCAAAACAGAACAACTACGACCTGATCCTGCTGGATCTGATGCTGCCCAAGATGAGCGGCATGGAGGTCTGCCGGGAAGTGCGCGGTTTTTCTTCCGTTCCGATCATCATGCTGACTGCCAAGAGCGATGATATAGATAAGATCATGGGATTGGAGTACGGCGCGGACGACTACGTCACGAAGCCGTTCAATATTCTGGAGGTCAAGGCGAGGATCAAGGCGATTTTCCGCCGCGTGGACGCAAGGTCTGCGGAACCCGTGCAGAGTCCTGTCATCGAGAGCGGAGACCTGCGGCTGGATAAGGAAAACAGGAGACTCTCTGTTGCGGGAAGAGAGGTCAATCTCACTTCCAAAGAATTCGAACTGCTGGATTTCCTTGTCGCGCATCCCGGCAAGGTCTATGGGCGCGTCAAGCTCCTGGAACTGATCTGGGGAAAAGACTTCCCCGGAGACGAGAGGACCGTAGACGTCCATGTCAGAAGGTTAAGAGAGAAAATAGAGCCGAACCCCTCAGAGCCCAGATACGTACAGACAAAATGGGGCGTAGGATATTACTATCAGGAGCACCGCGGTGCATAAACTGAAAAAATTTTACTACAATTCAAGAATACTCAGGAGTATCCGCCTGCGTATCTTTCTGCTCGTCCTGACGGCAGGGATCCTTCCCTGCCTGATCCTTTCTTTCAGTCTGCCCAGGGGATACGAGAGCCGCATCGTCAATGCCCGCGCTTCCGAAGTGCAGACACAGCTGCGGGTCCTCTCCAATCAGCTGATTTCTTCCGACTATTTTCACAACACGGATAATGAGATCATCAACACGGAACTGACCCAGATCGCCTCTTTCTACGACGGACGCGTTCTTGTGATCGATGACACCCTGAGGGTCATCCGGGATACGTTTGCCGTCTCGGAGGGAAAGACGATCGTCTCTGAGGATGTTGTCAGATGCCTCTCCCAGCCCGGCACCGAAGCGGTCTCCCGGTATGTCCCTGAGGACCGCTATATCGAGGTGATCCTTCCGGTCAGGCAGACACCGTCCCTGCAGGAGACGGAATACGCTGCCTCCGGAGCTGAAGCAGGGACAGCGCAGACACAGGGAGTGCTTCTGGTCAGTGTTTCCACGGAGTCGATCGAAGCGGCGGTTTCCTCTCTTGAGAGATTTGCCCTGCTCCTCGGAGCTGTGCTGAGCCTGATCGTTTTCGCCGCTGCGCTGATCGTGCCCGGGATCCTGCTCATTCCCTTCGATAAGCTGACAAAGGTGATCTCGGATGTCAGCAGCGGCTTTTCCACAGAACCTGTCAAAGTGGATGATTATATTGAGACGCAGAGGATCTCTGATGCGTTCGGCGAGGTCGTCACCAGAATGCGCACTCTCGATGAATCCAGGCAGGAATTTGTCACCAACGTCTCCCATGAGCTGAAAACGCCGATGACCTCCATGAAGGTGCTGGCGGACTCGCTCCTGTCGGATCCGGATACCCCTGCCGAGACCTATCGGGAATTCTTAAGCGACATCGACACCGAGATCGACAGGGAGAACAGGATCATCGAGGAGCTGCTGAACGTTTCCCGCCTGGAAAACAAAAAGGCGGCTATGAACATCTCCCAGGTCAACATCAACGAGTTCCTGGAGACGATCCTCAAAAACATCCGTCCGCTGGCGGCAAAACGCGACATAGAGCTCACGCTCGTCAGCGAGAGAGAGGTGATCGCTGAGGTGGACGAGGTCAAGCTGGGAATGGTCTTCAGAAATCTTATCGACAACGCTGTCAAGTATAACAAGGAGCACGGTAAAGTCATCGTCACAGTCAACTCCGACCATAAGAACTTCTATGTATCTGTCAGGGATACAGGGATCGGGATCCCGGAAGAATCGTTCCCGAATATTTACGAGAGATTCTACAGAGTAGATAAATCCAGATCGAGACAGATCGGCGGGACGGGGCTTGGGCTCTCCATCGCAAAGGCCTCCGTGCTGCTTCATAAGGGCTCGATCAGCCTGGAGAGCGAGCCGGACGTCGGAACGGTTTTCCATGTCACGATACCTCTCAACTATGTGGCGTAATAAAGAGTGATTGTAAAGTTCACGTTCATTGAACGCGAACTTTACAGGCGGCTGGCAATGGAGTTTTCCACTGGAAAGGGCCAGCCGCCATAGCGCATATGCGTTTTGATACGCCCTTAGCAGTAAATGCTTCGGGCTGCCGGAACAGTAAAAAGAGTTCGAGAGTATGAATAAAAGAGGGGAAACAGCTGGATACAGAAAAGCGCGCAGATGCCTGTCAAAAGGCATCCTGCTTGTTTTGGCATGCCTTATTCTGGCCCTGTCCTGTCTCATGTCCGGATGCGGCAGGGAAGGCGGAGAGGAAGAGGAGCAGGTAAATCTGTATTACCTCAAGCAGGACGGGCTTTCCATTGAAGCTTCTCCTTTCAAGGTGGATCCCAATGCTTCGGATTTCCTGCCGGAAGACATGCTGCTGCAGCTGAGTGACAGCGAGAGAGCGCCAAGGGGACTTCAGGCCCCTGTCAGCGGGTTTTTTCTTCTGTCCTGGAGCATCAAGGACTCGATCATGATCCTGAATTTTTCAGAGGAGTATCTGCAGCTGGACAGCATCCGCCAGACGCTCGTCCGGGCGGCGATGGTGCATTCTCTCTGCCAGATCGAGGGCATAGATTCCGTGCTGTTTCTGTGCAGGGGAAACACATTGCAGGACGCCAAGGGAAAGGATATCGGTAATTTAAGCAGCAGCAACTATATCTACAGCTCTGAGAATGAGATCGGGCGTTATTCCAAAAAGCGCCTGCACCTTTATTTTGCCAATAAGGACGGCAACAAACTCATTGGTACCTACAGAAGCGTCGTCTACAACAGCAATCTTCCGATCGAGCGCGTAGTCGCTGCGGAAGTGATAAAAGGTATCGAAAACAGCTCCCTGCTGCCCACGCTGAACCCGCAGACCAGGATCCTTTCGGTGACGACCAGGGACCAGGTGTGCTATGTCAATCTGGACAGCGCCTTCCTGACGGAGCCCTATCCCGTGACGCCCCAGGTGGCGATCTATTCCCTTGTCAATTCCCTTACGGAACTGCCGACCGTGCGCCGCGTACAGCTCTCTGTCAACGGCAGCACCGGCGATTCCTTCCTGGAGACGATGAAACTCAGCACTCCATATGAGAGAAACCTGTCCGTAGTCGATGAGACAGCCGCTGAGTAAATGTGAGGTATTATTATGCGCAGACCGCTATGCGTGTTCTGCCTGGCGTTTCTGATGATCCTAAGGCTGATGGTGTTTTTGCATCCGCCGGCTCTGCCGGATTATCAGGATCTGGATGCCGCAGAGGTCACTGTCTGCGGTCAAGTCATTTCAAAAGAGTTTTCCATCTCTGAAAGCGGCAGGATAAGCCTTCTTATCACTTTATCTGAACCATCCCTGCAAGGCAGCAACGTTTCCTTTGATCAAAAACTGAATATTATGTGCAGGTTCCGGGCATCCCAGATGCAGGAGCTTGAGGAGATCTCCGGCAGGATACCGGTGAGCGCGCATCTTACCGCGCAGGGAAGAGTTCGAATCTACGAACCCGCCGCAAACCACGGTGAATTCGACAGCGCCTTCTATAACATCGGGATCCTTCAGAATGCTTTTGAAGTCGATTACGCGGAAGCGGTGAGTATATCTTCGCCGGACTCAGAGCTCAGGGCTTCTCTTGGCAGAGTCAGGAGCTGGCTGTCAGGTATCCTGCAGCAGGAACTGGGAGACGAGGATGCCTCTGTCATGCGGGCAATCCTCCTTGGGGAAAGGAAGATCGTTCCCAAAGAACTGGCGGGGATTTACCGGGAGAGCGGCATCATTCATATCCTGGCGATCTCAGGACTTCACATCTCCATGATCGGAGCCGGGCTGTATGAGCTGCTGCGGAGGATCCGGTTTCCCATCGCCCCTGCTGCGATGGCGGCGGTCATCGTCATGATGCTGTATGGCACAATGGTAGGCACAGGGGTCTCTACAGTGCGGGCGCTGATCATGTTTGCCCTTCATATGGCGGCAAGGATCCGAAGGCGTACTTATGATCTGCTGACGGCGCTCTCCGTCGCCGGAGCCCTGCTGGCTCTCCAGAATCCGCTTTACCTGAATGACAGCGGTTTTCTCTTTTCTTTCTCGGCTGTAGCCGGGGCAGCACTTCTTGGGCCATGTTTTCCGGCCAAATTACGATTCTTAAGCATCCCGATGGCTGTCCTGCCGGTATATCTGCAGTACAGTTATGAATTTCCTCTTAGTTCTCTTCTGGTCAATCTGGCTGTCCTGCCGCTTATGAGCGTACTGATGGCGGCGGGCCTTATGATCCTTTTCCTGGGGACCGTGATACCGATTTTTGCCCCGGTCCCTTCCTTTGTCGTCCATCTGATCCTTCGGACATTTCTGCTGTTATGCGATCTCACATCAAAACTGCCTTATCATTCTGTGATCACCGGAAGGAAAGCTCCCTGGATGATCGCAGCCTATCTGGCTGTGCTCCTTCTGACTGCTCTGTATGCGGGTAAGATTCCTGAAAAAATCAGATTGCCGCTGTTGGCAGGAGCGATCCTGATCTTTACCATCCCGCAGTATTATGGGCTGCAGATACACTTTATGTACGTCGGACAGGGCGACGGGATCCTGATCACCATGGATGAAGAGGAGGCGATCCTTGTTGACGGCGGCAGCTCGAGCGAGTCGCAGATCGGGCGCTATACGATCATGCCGCTCCTTAAATACTACGGCGTGAGCCGGATCAGCGCTATGATCCTTACCCATGAAGATACGGACCACTTGAGCGGATGGGAAGATGTCCTTGATGAATCCTCTTTTCAGGTAGAGAGGATCCTCCTGCCGGACGTCGCGCCGTCCTGCCGCTCGGAGAATTACAGGAATATTGTAAAAAAGGCGGAAGAGTCAGGGATTCCTCTGTCCTTCGTCGGGCGCGGGGATCGCCTGCAGTTCGATCATGGAGGGAAAGAACTGGATCTTTATTTCCTGCATCCCGGGCATGGGGCGTCTTATCAGAATGCGAATAACGGCTCCACGGTATTTTTACTGCGTTACGGAGACTTTACCGGAATGTTCACAGGCGATCTGGAGAGCGGAAGGCAAGAGCAGGAGGTCCTGGAGGCCTTCCGGCAGCTGCAAAGAGAAACCGGAAGAGAGGAACCGGTCAGTCTTCTTAAAGTGGCGCATCACGGCTCGGAGGGAGCTACCAGCAGAGAATTCCTTGAGGAACTGCGCCCGGAACTGGCCGTAATATCCTGCGGGAAAGACAATGTATATGGACATCCTCACAAGGCCCTTCTTAAGAGACTGAAGGAGGCCGGCGTGCGGTATCGGATCACCTCCAGTGAAGGGGAAATCAGCCTGCAGACAGAGCAGTGATGTGATATGATATTGGGGTCAAAAGGTGAAATGATGCCGGATTGCTCCGCTGCATAGCAGCTCCCGCAATCCTCTCCGAGCATTCGCAATCCGCAAATTTGCCTGTAAATACAAGCAAATTGCTCCTTGCTCATGTCGGGCGGTC
>JAFTFD010000325.1 GCA_017449745.1 Lachnospiraceae bacterium | reverse complement strand
GGCAGCGTCAAACTGCAGCTCGCCGTCGATCGGAAGATCGGGATATTTCTCCATTGCCTTGGCAGCAGCATTGTGCATCTTTGTCACGGAATCGCTCTTTGCGGATCCCTTTGTGGAATAGGAGAGGAAAGCAACCTTCGGATCCATGCCGAAGATCTTAGCGCAGTTAGCGGTCTCAGCGCAGATCTCTACCAGCTGGTCTTCTTCAGGGAACTCATTGATCGCGCAGTCGCCCATAGCGAGAACTTCATTTGTGGAAGGATCTGCTGCGGAAGGACGAACAAGGATGAAGCAGGAAGATACGATGGAGTTGCCGGGCTTGGTCTTGATGATCTGAAGAGCCGGGCGAACAGTATCTGCTGTGGAATAGGTGGCGCCGCCGAGCAGGCAGTCTGCCAGGCCCATCTTGACCAGCATGGTGCCGAAATAGTTGGACTTGCTGAGCATCGGGCGTGCCTGCTCAGGGGTCATGCCCTTTTTCTTTCTCAGCTCGCAGAACAGATCGACCATCTCCTCGAACTTGTCATAATTGGTGGGATCGATGATCGTAGCGCCGGTAATATCGAAGCCGCCTTTTTCAGCAGCCGCTTTGATCTCATCGGGATCGCCCAGCAGGATGGGCTGCAGGATCTTGTCAGCCAGCAGCTGTGCTGTCGCTTCCAGAATACGGGGATCGGGACCTTCCGTCAGGACGATCGTCTTGGGGGTCTCCTTGAGCTTTGCAATCATAGGACCAAAATCAAACATGGAATGAATACCTCCTCAGTAGAATGCTGCCGGCGGACAATGCCGGCTGCGCGTATTTTTACGTCTTTTCTATAATAACATAAATACAGGAAACGCTGTAGGGTTTGTTTGAAACTTTGTGAATAATAGTGTGGTCGCACAGTTGATTTTGCGGTATACTAATGAGTGGCTGTTTTGCGACAGCTTAGTATGACTCAGATATTAATTAGGAAGAGGAGAATGGTATGAATATTCTGGTTATCAACTGCGGCAGTTCATCACTGAAATTCCAGGTCATTGACACAGAGACATCGAACGTACTGGCAAAGGGCCTTTGCGAGCGTATCGGCATCGACGGCGCGATCACATATGAGAACGTCCGTGATAACGGCGGCAAGAACAAGAAAGAAGTCACGATCGAGGATCACAAGAAGGCGATCAGCCTGGTCCTGGATGCTCTTACAGATGCTGAGACCGGCGTTATCAAGAGCCTTGACGAGATCGGTGCTGTCGGCCATCGTATCGTTCACGGCGGAGAGAAGTTCACAAGCTCTGTCATCATCAATGATGAGGTCATCGAGGCGATCCGCGAAGTGTCCGATCTGGCACCTCTGCACAACCCCGCAAACCTGACCGGCGTTATGGCCTGCAAGGCTCTGATGCCCAATACTCCTATGGTCGGCGTTTTTGATACCGCTTTCCATCAGACAATGCCCGCCAAGGCATATATGTATGCAATTCCCAAGAGCTACTACGACGAGTACAAGATCCGCCGTTACGGCTTCCACGGAACGAGCCACTCCTTCGTTTCCAAGCAGATCGCAGCTTACCTCGGAAAGAGCCCCGAGGATCTCAAGACGATCGTCTGCCACCTCGGCAACGGCGCTTCTGTCTCTGCTGTCAAGTTCGGCAAGTGCGTGGATACATCCATGGGCCTGACACCCCTTGAGGGCCTTGTCATGGGCACCAGAAGCGGCGACCTTGATCCCGCAGTTATCGAGTACATTGCAGGCAAAGAGAATCTTGATGCCAGCGGCGTTCTCAACATCCTGAACAAGAAGTCCGGCGTGCAGGGTCTCTCCGGTGTCTCCTCTGACTTCCGTGACCTCTGGAAGGGCAAGGACGAGGGCAACGAGGATGCAGCTCTTGCACTCGATGTCTGGGCTTACAGAGTAGCAAAATACATCGGCGCTTACACAGCTGCCATGAACGGTGTTGACGTGATCTGCTTCACAGCAGGTGTCGGCGAGAACGATCCCAGATCCAGAGCTCTTGTTATGGATTACCTCGGATACCTCGGCATTACACTTGACGAAGAGGCCAACAATGTCCGCGGCGAGATCGCTGAGATCTCCACAAAGGACAGCAAGGTCAAGGTTTATGTCTATCCTACAAACGAAGAGCTGGCGATCGCAAACGAGACTTATGCTCTTGTAAAATAATCTCTTGACAAACACCCCTCGGATTCCTATAATATCCTTTGTGTGTTTGACAGGTTTATACCCGTATGTCTATACATACGTTTCTAAATTTTGCAGAGTAAGGAGGTGTAACAGATGTCTATTTGCCCCAAGAATAAATCTTCCAGGAGCCACAGAGACATGAGAAGAGCGAACTGGAAAATGAGCGCTCCCACTCTTGTCAAGTGCAGCAAGTGCGGAGCATTGATGATGCCTCACAGAGTCTGCAAGAGCTGCGGATCCTACAACAAGAAGGAAATCGTCAAGGTTGAGGATTGATTCTTTCCGTTGCTGATGAAGAGCTTAACAGAAGCCGTCTCTCGAAAAGAGAGACGGCTTTTTACGTTGCAGGAAAGGCGCTGCGACGGACAGCTCGATGACGGCGCTGGTACAGCACTGTTACAGCACAGGAGCGGCGTCAGGGTGCGCTCCAGGGTGCGGCCAGGGCGCGGCGCCATATCCCCGCTTGCATAAAAAGTACCGTTTTAGTATTATATACGCGTTGAGGTTTGCCTTTTTGAAGGAAAGGCATAAGGAGGCTCGCCAATGAGTGAGAGAATTTCAGTGGCAGTAGATGCCATGGGCGGTGACAACGCTCCCGATGAGATCGTTAAGGGTGCTGTCGACGCGGTCCTTACTGATGAGCGGATCGATATCACGCTTCTCGGAGATGAGCAGCTTGTCAGCGCGCAGCTGGGGAAATATACGGTACCGGAAGGCCGGATCACGATCTGTCCAACGACAGAAGTGATCGAAATGGCGGAACCGCCAGTTGCGGCGATCCGCACCAAAAAAGATTCCTCGATCGTACGGGGAATGAAACTGGTCAAGGAAGGCGCCTGTGACGCCTTCGTCTCCTGCGGTTCGACGGGCGCTACACTCGCCGGAGGACAGCTTCTTGTGGGGCGGATCAAGGGAATTGAGAGGCCTCCGCTGGCGCCGCTTATGCCGACGGCCAAGGGACCTGTCCTGCTGATCGACTGCGGAGCAAATGTGGACGCCAGGGCAAGTCAACTCGTTCAGTTTGCGCAGATGGGCTCTATTTATATGGAAAACATCGTCGGGATCCGCAATCCCAGAGTGGCGCTTCTGAATATCGGAACGGAAGAGGAAAAAGGAAATGCTCTGACCAAGGAGACCTATCCTCTGCTAAAAGACCTGGAGGGGATCAACTTTATCGGCAATATCGAGGCAAGAGAGATCCCGGCAGGCGGCGCTGACGTCGTGGTCTGCGATGCGTTTGTAGGCAATATGGTCCTCAAGATGTATGAGGGCGTCGCGTCTACACTGCTCAAGGAGATCAAGGGAGCCCTGATGACGGATTTAAGGTCCAAGCTCGGAGCCCTGATGATCAAGCCGGCTCTGAAGGCTACGCTGAAGAAATTCGATGCTTCGGCCTATGGCGGCGCTCCGCTTCTCGGCCTCAATGGGCTTGTCGTAAAAGGACACGGCAATTCCAAGGCGGCGGAAGTGAAGAACGCGATCCTTCAGTGCGTTTCTTTCAAGGAGCAGGACATCAACGGCCAGTTCCGCGAGAAGATGAAGCTCGTAGACAGAACACAGAAGAAGGCGGCAGCGGAATAAACCAGCGCGGAGAGCACACGGGCAGGGCATATGTGTTCTGCGCGATCGGAACAAGACGATGCAGATAACTGCCGGTATTCGGATAAGCCGGCACAGAAAATAGAATGGAATAAAGGAGACAGAACATGGATCAGGAATTTATCAAGATCAAAGAAATTATTGCAGACGTACTGAATGTCGATCCCAATGAGATCACAGAAGATACGACTTTTGCCGATGATCTCGGCGCGGATTCTCTGGACCTGTATCAGATCCTGATGGGGATCGAAGAAGAGTTCGGTATCACCGTTGACCAGGAAAAGGCAGAAAAGGTCACGACCGTTAAAGAGGCACTTGACCTCATCAAGGGTGCGGCCGGAGAAAATTAATGGGTGATCTTACGATAAGGACGGCCCCCCTCGAGGAGCGGATCGGGTATCATTTCAAGGACAGGTATCTTCTGGAATGCGCCCTGACCCATGCTTCCTATGCGAACGAACAGAAGATCCGGCGCCTGAAAGATTATGAGAGGCTGGAATTCCTCGGGGATGCTGTCCTGGAAATGCTCTCCAGCGAGTTTCTCTATTCGCAGTATCCTGAAAAAAGGGAGGGACAGCTCTCAAAACTCAGGGCTTCCCTTGTCTGCGAACCGTCGCTGGCTTACTGTGCCCGCGACCTGGAACTGGAGAAATACATCCGCCTCGGCAAAGGCGAGGAAGCCTGCGGAGGCAGGCAGAACGATGCGATCATCGCGGATGTATGCGAGGCTCTTCTGGGAGCGATCTATCTGGACAGCGGGAGTATTGAAGAAGCCCGCCGTTTTGTGCTGCAGTTTATTCTTTCCGATCTGGAAGGAAAACTGCTGTTTTATGATGCAAAGACGATCCTGCAGGAGCGCATCCAGAAAAATGGCGGAACAGTTACCTATGAGATCCTTAGGGAAGAGGGCCCTGTGCACCAGCCGGTCTATGAGGCGGCTGCGCTGATCAACGGAACGCGTGCAGGGATCGGAACAGGCAGATCCAAAAAGATGGCAGAACAGCAGGCTGCCTATCAGACACTGCTGTCACTGAAGGAACAGAAACGGTGAAAAGTGAAAATCAATTGCCGATGTAATTATTTTTCACTAAGAGTCTGTGCTGATGCACGACGGCAGCTGAGGTAAGAATGTATTTAAAGAGTATTGAGATTCAGGGATTCAAATCCTTTGCGAATAAGATCAAGCTGGATTTCCATAACGGCTTTACCGGGATCGTGGGACCGAACGGTTCAGGCAAGTCCAATGTGGCGGATGCGGTCAGATGGGTCCTCGGCGAGCAGCGTGTCAAACAGCTGCGCGGCGGGTCCATGCAGGACGTTATTTTTGCCGGAACAGAGCTTAGAAAGCCCCTTTCCTTTGCCTACGTGGCGATCACGCTGGACAACTCCGACCAACAGCTGCCTGTCGACTACACGGAAGTCACTGTCGCAAGGCGTCTGTACAGAAGCGGCGAGTCCGAGTATCTGCTAAATGGCGTCAACGTCAGGCTCCGCGACGTGCAGGAACTCTTTTACGATACCGGTATCGGCAAGGAGGGGTATTCCATCATCGGACAGGGCCAGATCGAGAAGATCCTCTCGGATAAGCCGGAGGACAGAAGAGAGCTCTTCGATGAGGCGGCCGGGATCGTCAAGTTCAAGCGCCGCAAGGAGCAGTCCCTCAAAAAGCTGGAAAACGAGCAGGCTAACCTTGTCCGCGTCACGGATATCCTGAGCGAGCTGGAAAAGCAGGTCGGACCGCTGGAAAAACAGGCGGAGAAGGCCAGGATCTATTTAAAGACAAGAGAAGAACTCAAGCACCTGGACGTCAATGTTTTCCTCCTGGAGAACGGCAAGACAACGAAGGAGCTTGATACGATCACCAATAATCTCACCCTCGCAGGCGAGGAGTTTGAGAAAATACAGCAGGATTTTGAAAAATCCCGCGTGGAATACGAAGAGATCGAGCTCGCGATGAGGGAGCTCGAGGACGAGATCGAACAGACCCGCAGCAAGGTCTCCAACGCGAGTATCGTAAGAGGAAAGCTCGAGGGAGATATCAAGGTCTTCCGCGAGCAGATCAAATCCGCCCAGTCGAGCGCCGAGCATTTCCAGTCGAGAAAACAGGCTGTCAGCGGACAGCTTGCCGAGAGGCAGAAGGAAAAGGACGACGTATTAAGCGGCAAGCGCACGATCGATGACACCATGCGCGAGCTGGGCGAAAAACAGCAGCTGGCGCAGGCACAGCTGGCCGATACCCAGGACAACGTAGATTCCGTGTCCGATGAGCTGGAAGAAAAGAGAAATCTCCTCCTGGAGATCTTAAATACAAGAGCCGCGATCCGCTCCCGCATGGCGATGCTGGCTGCCCGCAAAGAGCAGATGGACGTTCGCAAGGCGGAGCTGACGAGCCGTCTCGTCCGCGCTACCAGCGACGAGGAAGAATTCGAGCAGAGGATCGCGCAGCTAAGGGACGACTTTAAACGGATCGCAGGGGAAGTCGCTGACCTGAACGACCGGCAGAAACAGATCGAGCAGGAGATCGCCGGCAAGAAGGGCGAGCTCACGCACGAGGATGAGATGCTCCGCGAGACGCAGGCGGAGTTCCATCAGGAGAAAGCCAAACTGGATGCGCTCATCAACCTGACGGAGCGCTATGAAGGCTTTGGAAACAGCGTCAAGAGAGTCATGGAGCAGAAGGCCTCGGAACCGGGACTGATCGGCGTCGTGGCAGACCTGATCAAGACCGAGGCAAAATACGAGACAGCGATCGAGACAGCGCTCGGAGGCAGTATCCAGAACATTGTCACAAAGGATGAGGATACAGCAAAGCGCATGATCAGCCTTCTCAAAAGAGAGAAGGCAGGCCGCGCCACCTTCCTGCCGCTCAGCGGGATCGAAAACGCGCAGCCCTTCAATATGATGGGAGCCCTGAAAGAGCCGGGCATCATCGGTCTTGCGGATACGCTCGTAAAGACAGCTCCGGAGTATACCTCTGTAGCAAGATCTCTCCTTGGCAGGATCGTGGTCGCGGATACATTTGACCACGCAGCGGCGGCGGAGCGCAAATTCGGGCATAAGCTGCGCATGGTCACTTTGGAGGGAGAACTCTTTACTCCGGGCGGAGCGATCTCCGGCGGTGCCTTTAAGAATAACAGCAATCTCCTGGGCCGCAGACGGGAAGTGGAACTGCTCAGGAAAAACGTGAAAGACCTGCGTGAGAGGGTGGACGAGATCGAGCAGTCGATCACAGACACCAAGGAATCCCGCAACAGGCTCCGCGCGGAGCTGGAGACGAACCGCCTCATGCTGCAGCAGAAGTTCGTCGAGCAGAATACTGCCCGCATGAACATCGCCCAGGAGGAGGAAAAACAGAAAGAATCCGCACAGGGATACGAAGAGCTGCGCGCTGAGAGCAATTCCATCGAGGAATCCCAGGCGGAAGTCGGACTGCAGGAGCAGGATATCCAGAAAGAGCTGCAGGAATCCGAGACTCTCGAGAGGGAGACGAATGCTGCGATCGCTTCGCTCCAGACGGAGCTGACAGACCTGCGGGCAGAGGAAGAAAAACGATCTGCCGAGGCCGCCAAATGGAATGTCGAGATCGAGAAATTCCGTCAGCGCCAGCAGTTCGAAGAGATGGAAGTGGCCAGGATCGATCAGGAATTAAACCGCCTCAGGGCTGAGCTGGATGAGATCGAGGAGAGCATCCACAAGGGAGATGCCGAGATCGAGGAAAAACAGCGCCAGATCGAGGAGACGGAGAAGACGATCGCTTCTTCCTTCGGAGTGCAGGAGGAGAACGAGCGCAAGCTGAAGGAATTTTCGCTCAAGAGGGAAGAGCAGACAGCCAAACAGAAACAATATCTCGAAAAGAGAGATGCCCTCTCCGAAGAGAAAATGCGCCTGGATAAGGAAGTCTTCCGGCTCACCTCCCAGAAGGAGCGTCTTGAGGAGTCGATCGACGGACAGGTCAAATATATGTGGGAAGAGTACGAAATCACACTCTCGGAGGCAGCATCTTTCCGGGATGAGGCTCTTACCAATATAGAAGAGATGAAAAAACAGATCCGTTCTCTCAAGAACAGGATCCGCGAACTCGGAAGCGTCAATGTCAACGCGATCGAGGAATATAAGGAACTCATGGAGCGTTATACCTTCATGAAGACCCAGCACGATGATCTGGTGGAAGCGGAAAAAACGCTCGAAAAGATCATCGAGGATCTCGATACGAACATGCGCAGGCAGTTCAAGGCGCAGTTTGCGAGGATCCAGCAGGAATTCGACAAGGTCTTCAAGGAGCTCTTCGGCGGCGGATCGGGACAGCTGGAGCTGATGGAGGATCAGGATATCCTCGAGGCAGGCGTTCGCGTCGTGGCGCAGCCGCCCGGAAAGAAACTCCAGAACATGATGCAGATGTCAGGCGGAGAGAAAGCGCTCACGGCGATCTCCCTGCTGTTTGCGATCCAGAACTTAAAGCCCTCCCCGTTCTGTCTGCTGGATGAGATCGAGGCGGCGCTGGACGAGAGCAACGTCGGACGCTTTGCCGGATATCTTCACAAGCTGACCAAGAACACACAGTTCATCGTGATCACGCACAGAAGGGGAACTATGGACCGGGCAGACCGGCTCTACGGTATCACCATGCAGGAAAAGGGCGTCTCCACGCTGGTTTCGGTCAGTCTGATCGATGAGAAGGATCTGACGGCCTGATCAGGAATACATCCGCAGCAGGATGTTCTCCCTGCCTGCGGCTTATTCGTAAAGAGTCACTAACATTTTTATTCTCTTCAGTCGGGCAACGCCTGAAACTCGTTTGCCGCGCTGATGCACGGCAAACTCAGACAGGCGGCGACTCAGGCGCCGGTGAGACCGGCACCTTCGACCCTTGTTCCGTTCATGAAAAATGAAGTGACTCTAATCGCTCAACGCAAGCATGCAGGGAGAACATCCCGCTGCGGTAGTATAGTGATAAGATCGCAGCAGCATTATTGTTTTTGATAGAGATAGGACAGAGAGAATGGCGGAAGAAAAAAAGAAAGGCTTTTTTGCCAGGTTAAAAGACGGACTGACCAAGACCAGGAATAACATCGTCTCCGGCATGGACAGGATCTTTTCCGGCTACGACAAGATCGACGAAGATTTTTATGAGGAGCTGGAAGAGACCATGATCATGGGAGATATCGGCGTCAAGGCGACAGACGATATCATCACAAAGCTTCGGGCACAGGTCAAAGAGCAGAGGATCAAGGATCCTGCGGCCTGCCGGGAGCTGCTGATCAGGAATATCCGCGAGCAGATGACGGTGGACGAGCATGCCTATGATTTTGAGGATGGCCCGAGCGTAGTCCTGATCATCGGCGTAAACGGCGTCGGCAAGACGACGAGCGTAGGAAAACTCGCCAGCATTTATAAGGGCATGGGCAAGCGGGTACTGATCGCGGCAGCGGATACTTTCCGCGCAGCGGCGGGAGACCAGCTCCAGGTCTGGGCGGACAGAGCGGGCGTTGACATGATCAGCGCGGCTGAAGGGTCCGATCCCGGAAGCGTAGTCTATGACGCGGTCCAGGCTGCCAAGGCAAGACATGTGGACATCCTTCTGTGCGACACGGCGGGACGTCTTCATAATAAGAAGAACCTTATGGCGGAGCTGCAGAAGATCGACAGGATCATCACGAGGGAGTATCCGAACTGCAAGAGAGAAAATCTGGTCGTCCTGGACGGAACGACCGGCCAGAACGCGCTCTCCCAGGCAAGAGAATTTTCCGGCGTCACAGATCTCACGGGCATCATTCTGACCAAGATGGACGGCACGGCAAAGGGCGGCATTGCCATAGCGGTGCAGGCTGAGCTCGGGATCCCGGTAAAATTCATCGGCGTCGGTGAGCAGCTGGAGGATCTGCAGAGATTCCATCCGGATGATTTCGTAAACGCCCTGTTTGCATCCGCTGAAACGGCGTGATCTGAGATTTGAGAATTTTGTAATTTGAGAAATTTCGTTGCAGACAATTTCTGCCCCAAATGCCGGAGATGCCCGGATGCCGCTCATGCAGCGCAAGCCGGGCAAGATGTCAGACCATGAACGGAAAAGATAAAAACATCAGGAAAAATCCAAATAAGAGCAGAGCGATCTATTTTTTCAATATTATCTTTATGTGCCTGCTCACCCTCGCCTCGATCGGAGTGACGGCTTATCTTTTCATGCACTCAAGACAGGTATCGCAGGAACTCCAGAGAACAGCCAATGAGGTGACAGCGCTTGAGACGGAGCGCAAGAGCCTTTATACGGCAGAGCAGCTGCAGGCACAGGTTGAAAATGCCGGCAAAAAGTCAGCTGCCGAGGAGCGGACGCAGCTCCTCAATCAGATCCAGACGACACTGGAGTCGGGCGGTTCCACTACGGCGCTTTTGAGGCAGCTGTACCAGGATGAACTTGTACTGCTGTCCAGCGGAAAATACTCTTTTTATCCTATCCTTAATTCACTTAGAAAAAATACCTACAAGAGCAGTGACTATCAGCTCGACAGCGCCGGCCGGCTAGAATATCTGGGCAGCGAGTCGCAGCGGGTCATTCAGGGGATCGACGTCTCGGAAGAGACGGGTGCGATCGACTGGGAACTCGTACAGAACGACGGCATCAGTTTTGCTATGATCCGGATCGGGACGAGACATGTGGAACCTGTCAGTGCAGAACTCCTGAGTGCTGCAGCGGATGCTGCTGCTGAAAATGAGGGAGACACTTCAGGATCCGGGCAGGAAACAGATGCCATTGAAGCAGCCGCTGCTGCGGGGGAAGACAGCACCGGAGAAAATACGGCCGCTGAATCTGCCGCTGATACAGGAAGCGAAGCCGCCTCAGATACGACAGAAAATGCCGAGGAAACGAATGTTTCAGATCCCGCTGCTGCCGAAACGGAAGGTACAGAAGGATCAGAAGGCGAGGAACTTCCGGAATCTATTCTTGCAGAGGTGGAGACCGGAGACCTGCTCGAGGATGCTTCTTTTAAAACTTATATGGATGACGCGATCACGAGCGGTATGGAAGTCGGCGCTTACTTTGAACTGGCGGCTATGACCAGCATGCAGGCGCAGGAGGAGGCGCAGTTTGCCGCGCAGCTCCTGGAGCCCTATAAATCGAATCTTACATACCCGGTCGCAGTAGTATTGAAAGTACCTGAAAAGGACAGCCCGCTGGCAATGCTCTCCAGCGCTAACTGGACGACCAATACGATCGCGTTCGTGAGCCAGCTGCAGCAGGAGGGGTACAAAGTGATCGTCTGCGGCGATCTGTCCATGTTTGTCACCCTGACGGATCTGTCCAGGCTCGAACCGTATGAAAAGTGGTACGCGGGATACGATCTTAACGTCTATTTCCCGTATGCTTTCAGAATGTGGCAGTACAGCGTAAACGGCAAAGTGCAGGGCATCGAGGGGGACGTTCACCTGGATGCGGTTCTGGAGGGGTAAAGGAGTCAAGAAAAAAAACTTGACACCTGGTTCCGCATTCTGTATTATTGTAACTCGTGGCAGATATGATAGAGGGGATACTGCGTCCGGGGGCTGCTGGTCCCGGCCAGGGGTACCCTGGCAGAGCAGACAGCGCAGGAGCGGATGTCCTATGGAGAAGATCGTCGAGCAGGGAATTCTATATGATTTCTACGGATCGCTTCTGACACGGCATCAGCAGACAGTTTACGAGCAGCTGGTCTACAACGATATGTCCCTGAATGAGATCGCTGAGGTGCAGCAGATCAGCAAACAGGCTGTCCACGATCTGATCCGCCGCACGACGGCACAGATGAAAGATTATGAAGATAAGCTGCACATGGTAGAGCGTTTCCGGACGATCCGCAGCCAGTGCGAGCAGATCCAGGAAGCGGCCGCGGGCAATGAGACGATCATTGCACTGGCGGAGCAAATCAAGCAGGAGCTGTGACGATGGCATTTGAGAGCCTTACCGAAAAACTGAATAATGTTTTTAAAAAGCTCAGCCGCAAGGGTAAGCTGACGGAGGAGGATGTCAAGGCAGCACTCAAGGAAGTCAAAATGGCGCTTCTTGAGGCCGACGTCAACTTCAAGGTCGTCAAGAACTTTGTGAATTCCATACAGGAGAGGGCAATCGGGAGCGAGGTCATGAACGGACTCAATCCCGCGCAGCAGGTCATCAAGATCGTCAATGAAGAGATGATCAGCCTGATGGGATCCGATACGACGGAGATCCAGTTCCAGCCGGGCAAAGCGGTGACAGTCATCATGATGGCAGGTCTCCAGGGTTCCGGTAAAACAACTACGGCCACCAAGATCGCCGGCAAGATCACCCAGAAGGGCAGACACCCTCTGCTGGCGGCACTGGATATTTACAGACCCGCAGCTATTCAGCAGCTGCAGGTCAACGGTGAGAAAATGGGCATCCCTGTTTTCTCCATGGGAACGGATCACAAACCGGCCGAGATCGCGCAGAAGGCCGTCGAGTATGCAAAGTCAAACCATTATGACGTGGTCCTGCTCGATACAGCAGGACGCCTGCAGATCGATGAAGCCATGATGGAAGAGCTTCAGGAGATCAAGAGGACGGTAGACGTCCATCAGACTCTCCTTGTCGTCGATGCCATGACCGGTCAGGAAGCGGTCAATGTCGCCAAGACCTTTGATGAGAAGGTCGGCGTTGACGGAGTCATCCTCTCCAAGATGGACGGCGATACAAGAGGCGGTGCGGCCCTGTCTGTCAAGGCAGTGACCGGCAAGCCGATCCTGTATGTCGGTATGGGCGAGAAGCTGACGGATCTTGAGCAGTTCTATCCGGACCGCATGGCCAGCCGTATCCTCGGTATGGGAGATGTGCTGACCCTGATCGAGAAGGCCCAGGCTTCCCTGGACGAAGGAGACGAGGAAAAGAGCAAGGATATGGCTTCCCGCCTCAGCAAAGGGAAGTTCAATTTCAACGACTATCTGGACAGCATGAAACAGATGCGCAAGATGGGCGGAATGTCCAGCATCATCAGCATGCTCCCCGGAATGGGATTGAGCGCTGATCAGCTCGAAGGTGCTGTCGATGAAAAGAAACTGGCCAGGATGGAAGCGATCGTCCTGTCCATGACACCGGAGGAGAGAGAGAATCCCAAGCTCCTCACACCGCAGAGAAAATACCGGATCGCCAAGGGCAGCGGCAATGATATTGCCGAGGTCAACCGCTTTATCAAACAGTTCAAGCAGATGCAGGAGCTGACGAAAAAAATGCCGGGTCTTATGGGCGGCAAAAAGCGGCATGGAAATCCGTTCGGCGGCCTGGGCGGAAGATTCCCGGGCGGCAGAGGAGGTTTTCCGTTCTGAGAAACGGCCTGCCTGAAAAGCGGTATTCCGTTAAAGAAGGAGACGGTTATCCGGCTCCCTGAAAAATAGCGTACAATGAGCCGGGGCATCCCGAACTCACAGTATGGGTCAGGAAACAATTCCGGCTCACCTAATATATTATTTTTATCACGGAGGATAAGAAAATGGTTAAAATCAGACTTGCAAGAATGGGACAGAAGAAAGTACCGGTATATCGTATCGTAGTTCAGGAGGCTTCCAAGCCCCGTAACGGCGAGTGCATCGATCAGCTCGGCTACTATGATCCCAATACAAATCCCAGCACGATTAAGCTTGATCTTGAGAAGACTCAGGACTGGATCAGAAAGGGAGCTCAGCCGACAACAGTTGTCAACAAGCTCATCAAAGCTGCCAAGAAGGAGAACAAATAATTCACGCTGATGCAGGAGATTTTGCATGAAAGAATTGGTAGAAGTAATTGCAAAAGCGCTTGTAGAGCATCCTGATGAAGTCGTGGTTACTGAGGAGACACGTGGCAAGGTCACGAAAGTGGACCTGAAGGTGGCTCCCTCTGATATGGGCAAGGTCATCGGCAGACAGGGGAGGATCGCCAAAGCGATCCGGACCGTTGTGAAAGCTGCGGCCTCTATTGACGATGAGATCGTCGATGTCAACATCGATTCCGAATCCGATGAGGAGGAAGGGGAGGAATAACCTTTCCTGTGATCGGTCCGGCAGTTGGCATCACATTTTATCAGTAAATGCTCTATGGTTGAAAAATTTCGAGTGGGCGTGGTCGCCGGAACGCATGGAATACGGGGAGACGTAAAGATCTTTCCGACGACGGATGAACCGGCCCGGTTTAAAAAACTTAAATATGTCTATATCGACGACGTGCGCGGCAAAACCGTGCGCGTCGCTCTTTCTCATGTCCGTTTGCAGGACAAGTTCGTGATCGCGCATCTTGAAGGGTATGAGACACCGGAAGATTCCCGCCTTATCAGGAATCATGATCTTCTGATCGACAGGGCGGATGCCCTCCCGCTGGAAGAAGGGGAATATTATGTTCCGGATCTGATCGGTATGAAGGTCGTAACTGACGAAGGGGAGGATCTGGGGACGCTCACAGACGTGATCGAGACCGGCGCGAATGATGTTTACGAGGTGTCCTGTGCGGACGGAAGCCAGGTCCTGATCCCTAAGATCCCTCAGTGTATTCTGTCCGTGGATGTAGAGCAGCAGAACATGACCGTGCATCTGCTGGCGGGACTGAGGGACTAGGATATCCGCCCATCATGACCTGATGGACCGCGAATTGTAACACTATGAAATACCATGTTTTTACTTTGTTTCCGGAGATGATCCTGCAGGGCGTCAATACCAGCATTCTTGGCAGAGCCATGCAGCAGGATCTGATCGGGATCGAGGCAGTCAATATCCGCGACTATACGAATAATAAACACGGAAGAGTGGATGACTACACTTATGGAGGCGGTGCCGGTATGTTGATGCAGGCGCAGCCTGTTTTTGATGCCTGCAGCGCGGTGCTGAAAACCATACCCGATTCTCACCGGAAAAAGCTGGTATATCTGTCTCCCCAGGGAAAACTGTTTGACCAGAAGATGGCACAGGAACTGTCCGGGCTGGATGATCTGCTGCTGCTGTGCGGTCATTATGAGGGGATCGATGAGCGCGCGCTGGAAGCCCTGGATGCGGAACTGGTGTCAGTCGGAGACTATGTGCTGACGGGAGGAGAGCTCCCAGCTATGATCCTGATCGATGCGGTATCAAGACTCGTTCCCGGAGTTCTGGGAAATGAGGAGAGCGCGGAAACGGAGTCTTTTGACAATTGTCTTCTGGAATATCCGCAGTACTCGAGACCGGAGGTCTGGGATGGCCGGGCTGTGCCCGGGATCCTGCTCTCCGGAGACCACGCTAGGGTCGAGCGCTGGCGCCTGGAGCAGTCTGTGCAGCGGACCAGGGAGCGCAGGCCGGATCTTTACGAGCGGTTTCTGCAGACAGATGCCGGAAAAGAGTATCTGGAGCTCGTCCGCAAGGAAGAAAGGCTCGAGGCACGCAGAAAAAGGCGTGAACAGAAGCGCCTGGAAGAGCAGCGCCTGAAAGAGCAGAAAGAGCAGCAGTCACAAGACTAAGAGGCAGGGGTGTCTTCCTGCTTGAACAAGAGGATATTTCATTGAGAAAACTTTATTCGATATTTTTGCTGGCTTTTTTCCTGATGCTGATGCCGGCTCTTCCGTCTAAGGCCGCGACGACGATCGTATTGGATCCCGGTCACGGCGGCGATTTTGACGAGGATCTCGGCGCAGTCTACCCTCCATATTCAGAGCGGGATATGACACTGTTTACTGCACAGCTTTTGAAAGCCGAGCTGGAAATGTACGACGATGTCCGGGTGCTGATGACCAGGACCGACAATTCTTCGGTCACGCTGCAGCAGAGAGTCGATTATGCGCATTCTGTCGGCGCCGATTTCCTGTACAGTATTCACTATAACGCGACCGGCACACACGATATTCACGGCGCAGAGGTCTATATTTCTGTACAGAAGGATATGTATGAGAGATCCTTTGCAATGGCGTGGAATACGCTGCAGGAGCTGACTGCCCTCGGAATGCACCCCAAGGGAGTGCGGGTCAGAATGGGCAGATCCGGCGCCAGCGACTACTACGGCATTCTGCGGATAGCCAGCGGCTATCAGATGCCGGCTGCGATCGTGGAGCATTGTTATCTTGATGAGCCGACAGACAGGACTTTCCTTGCACAGGGACAGTCACCGGTCACGGCCTGTGCGGCCTTTGCCCATGCGGATGCAGTAGCGATCGCAAAATCCCTGCATCTGAAGAGCACCGCACTTGGAACGGATTACAGCACTTATCCGAATATGCAGATCGTTGTACCCGTGCCGCTGGTCACCATTGATATCACACCGCAGATGCTGGGATACTGATGCCGGGGTACTGATCAGAAAATGCTTGCAATGGAGGCATAAGTGTAGTAAACTTTAAAAGCTGTGCGTGAGTACGGCAAATATTGTTATGTTCGGAGATGGTCCTCTGCCCGCGTTGATCGTTTTAAGAGGCATGAACATCCAGGACGGCAGGCGGAGGTACCTGGGCTCCCCAAGTCAGGAAGGTTTCGGCCGGGCCGCAGAAAAGGAGTATATTATTATGAGCGATATCATCAGAGAGATCGAGGCAGCACAGCTGAAGGCTGAGGCTCCCAAATTCAAGACCGGTGACACAGTCCGCGTTCACGGTAAGATCAAGGAAGGCAACAGAGAGAGAATCCAGGTTTTCGAGGGTGTTGTCCTTAAGATCCAGGGCGGCGGTGCCAGAACTACCTTTACAGTTCGTAAAGAGTCCAGCGGTATCGGCGTTGAGAAGACATGGCCTCTGCACTCCCCCAACGTTGAAAAGGTTGAGGTTGTCAGACACGGTAAGGTCAGAAGAGC
>JAFTFD010000324.1 GCA_017449745.1 Lachnospiraceae bacterium | reverse complement strand
TATCCTCCTCGGCTTTGCCGTTTTGTTTTTTCTTGATGATGCTATTGTAGACGAGAAACAGGGATGGCGAAATCATCAATGCGTGGACATGCGTTGAGGAAAACAACACAAGAAAGAGAAGTGTTGTCAGAACAGACAGAAAAGACTGGATTGATGAATCAAGTATGACTATTAAAGCATCTGTTTAGCAAAAGAACGGAATAAGAGGACTGGTCAAATGAGTTCAAAGGTCATTATCACAGGAAAGCATTCACAAGACAATATTGAACGCTTTAGGAAACTCCCGTCTGCCTCTGAGCTCCTGACTTCTGTTCTGATCATTCCGAAGGAGGTATCTTTGTTTTCTATAATTACGTCGTCAGAAATCGGCCTGGTAAAAGCCGGCCAGCCGCAGCCGGAATCAATCAAGGAATATTTCTGCTGTAATATCTGTCCGCGATCCAGGTCGAGAAATTAAATTTGCGGAAACTCTGCCTGCTCTGCTCATATCCGTAAGCAGTCCCGTTTCCTTCGAGCCGCTGCCGTTTCCTTCTTTCTGCCAGAAGATCCGGGTCCCTGGCGATGGCGGGTACGGCATCATCGGACAGCATGATTGTCAGATAATGCGGATCCTGATAGACAATCCCTGTTTCGGCACTGTATTCCGCAGCAGACATATTATATCTTGCGATCCAGTAGTCCGGGTGGGCCAGTGCAAACAGAATATAGAGCACCGTCACACTTACCACGCAGAGCCTGTACACATGGAATTCAGGACGCAGGATCCGTACGGCAACCGCTCCCAGCCATATTCCCAGCACGACCAGAAACCACAGCACAAAAATTCTCAGGAACGTCAGATAATACACTCTGATATACAGGAGCATCCGCATCCCGCTCGAAACGATCATAATGCCCGTACACGCGCACATGATCAGCAGGATGACGTTCAGTATCGTATTTTTATTGAAAATACGTGAGGAAACGCTGACTATGGCAAGATTAAGCACGCACACGATCAGCAGCTGATAAAAACCCTCATGGGCATATTCCGCGTAAGTATAGCCTGCCGGCAGCTTCATGTGCAGCATCAGATAAGCGATCTGGATCACACTGAAAACAAGATACACCAGGGTCAGAAGGCCGGTCACCGTAATACCGATGACCGGATCCTGTCCGGCTTTTTCCGTGTTCCTCTCAGAAAAGAGATGGCCGGAGGGAAACGTACGAAGGAGACAATAGCTGCACCAGAAGCCGAAAACAGCCATTGCGGCAATGGCAACAATATCATCGATCTGTTCCGTGATCCGGATGGACTCAAAAGCCTTCTCGAGAAACCTCGCAAACACAAGGTCCGCGCTCGAGAGCATGAGCAGCACAAAGGCAAGCAGGGGCAGCGCTATGGCAAAACCTGTTATGACAGAGGCAGCAACTCTTCTGCCCTTCGCCCTGTTTCCGCCGGATCCGTTTTTTTCTTCTCTTGCAAAGTCCAGAAAATCCGTCAACGGCTCAGGAAGATGCGTGAGCGGTACAAGTGCAGCAGAAAGGAGACTCTTTATGTGCCAGATGAGGTCCTTTCCTGCCGCTGCCGGCCCTGCGTAGCCCGCAATCAGAAGGCTGAAAATCAGAAGTATTGCGGCTAAACTGTCCAAAACCTGAAGCGGCACGGATGCGGTGGTGCAACCGGACAGCGAAAGGAGCATGAGGGATCCGCCGTAAAACCATTTCTCCGCGGCAGAAAGCTGAAATCTGCGGATTCCGTTCTCCGCAGCACCGTTCTCTTTCTTTGCGACAAGATACAGCAGGAACAGCGTTCCTGCCATGAATACCGGAAGAGTTATGCCTGCAGGGTTGTCATAAAGACAGAAGGTATAGAGCACCGTCCAGGAGAGCGCAAAAGGAGCATATTTACGAAATTTGGCCGCTCTCTCAGAGTTTTTCTCCGCTGTGAGTTCGTCATTCTTTTCAACATCGCCGGAGGCATCCTTCTCTGTGGTACCGGCAGCGGTTGAATTCGGCGCGACTTTAACCAGGCCGGGGGTCTCCCGGTCTTCTGCTATCCTGTTTTCCATTTTCAGTACTCCTCTTTGAAAACCTTTATGAAATATAGTCAGATGTGGTCCAAACTATCCTGTTCATCCGGGACAAATTCGAGAATATCCCCCGGCTGACAGGAAAGCGTTCGGCAGATGGCGTCCAGAGTCTCCAGCCTGATCGCCTTTGCCTTATTGTTTTTTAAAATCGACAGATTTGCCGGTGTTATGCCGATCTTTCCCGAGAGCTCCATGAGACCGATCTTGCGCCTGGCCATCATGACGTCCAGATTGATGATTATTGCCATATCCTGCTCTCCTGTTCGCTTCCGAAGTCTTTCCCTTTATTTCGTATCTCAGATCGTCAAGTCATTTTCTAATTTATACTGTACCGCCTTGTCAAAGACGATCGACAGCACCTGGCTGAACAGCCCGGCAATTAGAAATACTGCAGAGACAAGAGTGCCGGACAAGGTAAAAAAGAAGAAACTACGAATAAAGAACAGAGCTGCTATCGCTATTCCATATCGGCTCATTCTCCGCAGCGATATGACATTTTCTTTGACAAAACATTGATCAGCCAGAACCGTTCCCATCATCCTGCGCAGCTCCCACAGGATCAGGAGCGCCAGCGCACCGCCTGTTATCACGGAGATGAGCGTAGGAACATAGGCCTCCATTACAGCACTCAACTCCGGCTTAGGCCCGTGCTGCGCCAGAGACGTATACAGCACAAGGATTCTGCGCAGCAGAACCGGCATCAGTGCCCAGAGGACAATGCCCCCAAAGAACAGGACATCCAGCATTCTCTTGACAAATATATTCAGGCGACTGTTCATATCTCAACACTCTCACAGTTCTCACGATGCAGAGGTCTGACAATTCCGCAGACCCCATCCTCAGCATTCTCTCATTCCACCGTCACTGATGCCATAATACTTCTTAGCCGTATCAAATGTCAATATATTTTTATCGTTTTACGATAATTTTATTCAAAAGACTACAATATGCTGAGGCGTATTGCAGTTCTTGCGGGGACCACCGTTCACGGCTACGATTTTCATGCGTTTGCCTCCACAGCTTTTTGCGCCAGACGTTTGCCCAGATCATATGCGTTCTGCAGATCAACCGGGAATTGGGTCTCGTGCCGTTCCTTCCGCTGCTCCTCCGAGAACAGGTTCATGTCATAGCGGGAGTAGTCCTTAAACTGGAGGGTTTCATAACTGCAGAGGATCTCGTTGTACCCATACAGTCTTCCCATTTCAGTTCCGGTAAATCCAAGCAGCGTATCGTAACCCACCTTATGAGAGAGTTCCTCCGGGCAGTTCATGGTGTAGATGAGAGCCGTCTGCACAGTCTTATGCGGCACCTTCATCCGGTTGCCCTGTTCGTCAAAAAGATAGGTGTCCAGCGGGAACAGCAGCCGTTCCACCAGGGAGCGTACAGAGCCTGTCGGATATCCAAAATAAACAGGGCTGCCGATAACAATCACGTCCGCTTCCTGACATTTCTCGATCACAGGCCGGATGCTGTCACGGATGGCACAGACTCCGTTTGTCTTGCTGTTTTTGATCTTGCAGGCAAAGCAGCTCTTGCAGCCTGTAAACTCATAATCAAACAGGTTGACTCGCTCAACCTCAAACCCGGCATCAGCTGCACCCTGCATAGCACTGTCCAACAGCTGCGCCGTATTCCAGTTTTTGCGGGGACTTCCATTGATAAAGATCGCTTTCATGATTTGCTTCTCCTTTATAGTTCTGTTACAGTGGCGGACAGCTCTTTGCGCGGCGTGTGACGGTTCACATTGATTGATGCCGGATAGCCGATGTCCAGAAGGAAGGAAACCACAATATTCTCCGGCAGGCCAAAGGCGTCATGGATCTGCTGCGCATTGAAGCCTCTGGCCCAGAGCGTACCAAGACCAAGTTCCGTCGCCATGTTCATCATCTGCGTTCCAACGATGCAGGCATCCATTTCTCCGCCGTCGTAGTCCTCTCCGAAAGTCTTCGGTGTGTTTTTCCCGCTCTCATTCCTGTCATAGCAGACAAGCAGGCTGACAGGAGCGCCATAGCTCATTCGGGTAAGTGCGGCAAGCTTTGCACGGGCTTCTTCGCTTTGTATCACGAAGATCCGCTGCGGCTGATAATTGCAGGCTGTGGGAGCAAGACGTCCTGCCTCAAGAACCATCATCAATTTATCGTTTTCTACCGGGCGTGAATCGTACTGCCGTACCGAATACCTTTCCTTACATAGATTCAGAAAGTCCATTTTGCTGCCTCCTCTTGATTATTATGTTTACAGGATGTATTATAACGAAATGGGAAGAAAAATAATAGTACGCAGTTTTTTCTGCCTTAGAATGGAGGAAGCGATGAAAGCGGAAGACCTGACTGAACTCTTGGAATCCGGTAAGATGACTACTGAAGAAATATGCCCCGTCCTTTATACGATGTCGATCCTCGGCCAGCGATGGAAGCTGCCGATCCTGTGGCACCTGGCAGACGAAGGGACACTCCGCTACAATGAATTAAAAAGGGGTATTCCTCTGATCACCAACATCATGCTGACGCAGTCTCTTCGGGAACTGGAGCGCAGCTATCTGATCGAGCGGAAGAATTATGATTCTATTCCTCCGAGAGTTGAGTATTCCCTCTCAGAACGCGGCAGGACACTGATCCCTATATTGAAGCAGATCCACGAATGGGGAAAGGATCAGATGGATCTGGTGGTCAGTGAGGCAAAACAGGGCAAGGAGCGCAGCGAGATCTGCGAAACGCTCAAAGAGAAGTTCGGTGAAAAAAATCCGGATGTGAAAGTGTGATCCTGATCAATGGAAACAGAATAACATCTTTTTACATAGCGCAGTCTGGATCAACTCCGGATGCGCTATTTCATTTCCCCATTAACTCCATAGACCAGAAAGCTGTCTCGGTACATAACCCGGTTATGAATTAATCGCTAAGGACTGACTGTAAATCATCCTGCTTCAAGACTTCAATGGTTTTACCCATGCACCGGATAATTCCTTTTTCCTCCAGTTTTTTTATTTCCCGATGGAGAGATGGCCTGGACACATTCATGATCATAGCCCATTTAGACATGGATTCCGGGAGTTGTACCGTGGTCTTTCCTGTTTGTCTTACCTGCATAAGCAGCCAGAAAGCGGCTTTCTGTGCAATTCCACCGTAGGACAAAAGCTCCAGCCTTTGCTGAAGCATGTAAGTCGCGGAAGCAATCTCTGTCGTGAAGTTCCGCAGGATCCGCACATCCTTCTGCATCAGGGAAAGTAGATCTTCCTTCTGAAACATCATGAGCGTTGTCGGTTCCAGGGCAACGATATCGCAGGGATAACGCTGATTTTTTGAGTAGACGGCGGCGGGACCGATCAATTCACCCGGCACACGAACAGAAACATTCACCTGGCTTCCGTTTGGAAAGGATTTTTGTGCTTCTGCACGGCCTTCCAGGATAATACCGATCCTGAATGCGGGATCCATCAGATGAAAGATAGTTTCTTCTTTGTCATAACACTGAATATGATGAGGTGTCTTCTCCAGGTATTCCCGGAGCTCTTTTGCCGGTATTCCCTGAAACAGCGTACTCTTTTCCAGCACAGAATAATCCATTGTGAACCTCCCTGAAAAACATGGCTCTATTATACATCAAAAAAGACCTGATTGTGTATCTGGGGATACAGATTTTATCAAAATCTTTTTGTATACTGAGGCCAGAACAAAAGAAGGAGGCAAATAGAAATGATTCGGAAGATCATTCATATAGACGAAGAAAAATGCAACGGCTGCGGGCTTTGTGCAGAGGCCTGCCATGAAGGGGCAATCGACATCGTTGAAGGCAAGGCAAAGCTTGTCCGGGAGAACTTCTGCGACGGCTTCGGCGACTGCCTGCCGGGATGTCCAACCGGTGCGATCACTTTTGAAGAGCGTGAGGCTCCGGAATATGACGAAAAAGCCGTTAAAGAATCAAAGGAGAAAAAAGCGATGAATGAAATGACGCATGAACACCATGAGGGAGGCTGCCCCGGATCGAAAATGATGCAGTTTGAGCATTGCGAAGACGAGACCGCGCCTGTTATTTCCGGTAAGCCGGTTTCCCGCCTGGCTCAATGGCCCTGCCAGATCAAGCTGGTGCCGACGCAGGCTCCCTTCTTTGAAGGAGCAAAGCTGCTGATCGCGGCCGACTGTACGGCTTATGCCTATGCAAACATGCATGAGGATTTCATGCGCGGCAAGGTCACGATCATCGGCTGTCCAAAGTTGGACGCAGTTGACTATTCCGACAAACTGACGGAAATTATCAAGAACAACGATATCAGGAGCGTCACAATCGTGCGCATGGAAGTCCCGTGCTGCGGCGGTCTCCAGAGAGCGGCGGAAAATGCGCTACGTAACAGCGGCAAATTCATCCCGTGGCAGGTCGTTACAATCTCCCGTGACGGCAGCATCCTGGACTGAGGAGGACTCATCATGGAATGGCATGACACTTGCCGGAGCAGCGGCATATCATACTTCCGGCGCGGCTAAGGCTATGCCTGGCTTCGACGTCATGGATCATGGTCAGGAAGACTATGTCTTTGGCAGCAGCATTGCGGATGCGCGTCACTGGGACACCTATGCATTGAAGGTCCTTTTTGCACTATCCTGCCTCAAATAATGCGCTTCTCTCTTGACTTCTTCCAACTTTGGAGCATAATAGGTTAGAGATGTCTAACTGGTATACTGATCTCAAACACAAGGAAAACCGTCTTCTTTTTGAAACGTATTTTTTCGCACGGAATGTGAGGCATCAGGTGAAAGGCTTCCGGCGGTCCCTACTGCGACTGCGGCTATAAGAAGAAAGGCAGGTCTGATCATTGAAATATCACATTGAAAAGAACACGATTCAGGAAACGCTGATCATTCCCCTGTTCGGACGATTGGTCTGTTCCGAACGCTTTCCGGAGCTCTTTTCCGATCCGGAAGCCAAGCGCATCTGTGACTCCCTGGATTATGATTTTGAGGGAAAGCGCAAAAAGATGGAGTCTGCAGCAGGGCTTTTCGGTGCGCTGGAGGTGGCGCAGCGGCAGTACGATCTTCGCTGTGAGGTCGAGGCCTATCTGAAGGAGCGCCCGAAAGCGGCTGTGGTCAACTTAGGCTGCGGTCTGGACGACACCTTCTCCAAGGTGGCGGGCGGCTCGTGCAGAGGCTATAACATCGATCTGCCGGACGTGATCAAGGTGCGAAACGAGCTGCTTCCTGCTGCTGACCGGGAGGAAAACCTCGCCTGTGATCTGAACGACTATTCCTGGATGGACCGGATCGACGCGTCGGGTGGAGCTGTGTTCTTTGCCGCAGGAGTGTTCTATTACTTCAAAACTGTGGACGTGAAGCGGCTGTTCACCACGATGGCAGAACGTTTTCCCGGCGCGGTACTGGTCTTTGACTCCTGCAATGCGCGAGGCGCGAAGCTGATGCGAAGGACCTGGCTCAAAGAAGCGGGGATCACGGACGTGTCGGCATTCTTTTCCCTTGAAGATCCGGATGAACTCAAAAGCTGGAGTTTTCGGAAAGTCACTTCGAAAAGCTATATGCGCGGCTACCGCGACATCTACAAAAGCGTCGGGCTGTTCCACAAGCTGATGATCCGCTTCTGCGACAGCCTGGTAAACATGCGCATCGTGAAGATAGAATTCTGAGGAGGAATGACCATGGGACTTCTGGTTATATGGTTCAGATGAAAGAGGCAGGTGATATTTTATGCTTTTGACGATATTTCTGGCAATCGTGTTCTGTGCAGCGATCACCCTGATGCTGCTGTCGGCGGTGGCGTTTATTCAGAAAAAGGAGTTCTTTTCCTCGGAGAATAAATACAATTACTTTGATCATCTTTCTTTTCTCCAGGCAATAATTCCAAGGATCAATTCAGCAACAGCGGCACAAAACCATATCGCACTGATCACTGCGTCTTTATTTCGAAAATACCATAATGCTGCCAGTATAAACCACAGGATAGATAGAAGAAACAGACCTGTACTACGTCTCATAAAATACCTCCCGGTCATAGGAAAAATTATCTAAAAGTTGCAGTACGCACATTAATCACAAAAGCTCATATACTCCCCATAACCCAGTTCTTCCATCTGATCATAAGGGATAAACTTGAGGGCTGCTGAATTGATGCATCATCCTGTTGTCTTTGAGCTTTAGTAAAACAAATCTTCCAATGTAACTATATTACTAAAGGCACTGCTGTATTCATTATGTTTCAACCCGTATGTAGTGATCAGTGTGCTTTGAATAGAAACCTTTGGGGAAACCCTCTCCCTGATCCGCTCCGGTCTGCTGAGCAGCACCCTGTAATAACTCTTGTCTACAACAAAATCTTCACTTGTGAACTTAAGCTCACACATATTAATGACGTTATCACTTCGTTCAATCAACAAATCGATCTGTACGCCCTCTCTGTCATCATCTTTTTTCGACCAGGCAGAATGGGCAGTGATGATACCGGAAATTCCAAGTGCACGTTTTATCTGTTCTATATGGTTAAAGCAGACATGCTCAAAAGCATATCCCCGCCAGGTAACAATCGGCTGTGAAGCAACATTTTGCTGCCAGAATTTCTCGTTTGTTTTTACCTGGCCTCGTATAAAATGCAAATAAAACAGACAGAAGGGGTCCGTCAGTTTGTAGTGTTCCTCTCGCTTGCTGAAGCCAAAAGGAACATACTTTACAATAAAATCGCTGGCCAGCAATGCCCTTAGATTCTTTGACAGCGTTCCTCCATCTGTTATCCTGAGCTTTTCTGTGATCTCTCTTCTTGTAAAACCGGAATTTCTTGTATATAGCAGTTCTACAATCGACATAATTGCTTCGGGATTCGTAAAGACCGACTCGAAAAGCCGATTATATTCATTTTTTAAGACAGCATTCCGAGCAAAGAAAAGGATATCTACATTCTGAGCAAGGCTTAATTCCTTATCCATATAGCCAAGATAATAAGGAATCCCACCGAATATCATATAGCTCTGCGTAATGTCATACCGCGAGAACTGCACTTCCCGGCTACGATAAAATTCCTCGCATTCACATAAAGTAAAAGGAGACAGCTTGATCTCATAGGTTACCCTTCCGTAAAGCCCGCCATGATTATTAATCAGCTTGTCCAATACCCATGAGTTTGCGCTTCCGCATACGATGACCATCAGGTTTTTACGATGGCAGCCCCATGTGTTCCAGAATCCTTCAAACGCTCTTAAAAAGCCGGATCTTGGACTGTCAAGCCAAGGCAGCTCATCAAGAAATATCAGCTGTCTGGATCCGTTATCGATCTTCTGCAGATGTTTCTCCAATAATAGAAACGCATCCAGCCAGTTTTCCGGTTTTTCACATGTTTCCATACCATGCAGAATCAGAGAATTGTAAAAATGATTAAGCTGGGCTTTCAGAAGACCTCTGGCGTCTTCATCTGCCGGAGAAAGACCTGCGTGTTTAAAGGTAATGCGGTTCTCAAAAGTCTCGTCCACAAGAAAAGTCTTGCCAATGCGACGGCGGCCATAAACGGCAACAAGTTCTGCGCGTCCACTGTTATATAGCCGGTTTAAGTTTTCTGCCGATCATAAGAACTCTTCCTCTTTATTCAGCGGTGAATCGCCCTTTTTCTCTTTCGCCGCTAATTAAATTTTCAAGAAAACCGTATCACGGTTTTATTCAGCGGTCAACGCATCTTTCCGCCCATTCACCGCTGATTAAGAAATTCTGCAGGGAGTGAGATATCCTGTCTATGCTCCGCTTTGGCCCGCCCTGGACGCGGGTTCACTGGACCTGCAGGATCCCTCCAGATACCCGTCCTGGCGCTTGGTGGCGCCAATGACGCGGGACAGGGCTTGTCTTGCAGATTCTCCTCAACTTTATAGCTGTTAATGAATAAAGAATCGTTTTTGCTGCAGCCGGACAGGTATATAACCGATGAGAGGACAAGGGTCATCATGATAATCGGAAACAGTTTTACATTGTTCATTTATGTTTTCTCCTCGATAAACTTCGATTGAACAAAATCGCTGCGCGATGTCTCATTTTTCCAACTGTCCGTTTTTGTCCATTCCTGTTCATTCAAGTCCATCCGGGACATCTTCCCAAAATTATTTCAAAAAAATTTTTTCGAACCTTAATTTTTGACCCCCGAAATCGGGTGCCTGGCACCACTGTCTGGAACGCCGGTACAGGGAACGAAGCCACTAAGGAGCAGAAAAGAAATGCCGGAAGATGCCTTGAACTTATGAGGCATCTTCCGGCTCTTTTTATTTTGCGGCGAGACTTTTGTAGTAGTTGCCGAAGTCTTCCATCGACTTGATGATCGGCCGCATGGATTCACCCAACTCGCTTAAAGCATACTCTACACGCGGCGGGACTTCCGGATAGACGGTCCGGGTGATGATACCATCCTCTTCCATAGACCTCAGGCTGTCGGTCAGGACCTTCTGGCTGATGCCGTCCAAGCCCTTTCGCAGTTCATTGAACCTCCAGGGGCGGACCAGGAGATTTCGGAGGATCAGCAGCTTCCATTTGCTGCCGATCAGCTGTACGGTGGTCGCAACCGGGCACTCCGGCAATTCTTCTTTTGTCTTCATAAGTAAGCTCCTTTCAGGCGCCGTACTGTATGCACCAGCAATGCGAAAAACGGCTTATTTGCGCAATGGTTCATATTTGAAACCTGCATTCAAAAATAATATAGCACAACAGGAAGCGTCTGTCTATGGGTTACAAAAAGGTGCCTATGTAATAAAAAAGTGCGTTCTTGTGGAACATACGCCGGTCGGTTACATTGGAACCACAGAAGGCAATGGTGCCTGCTGAAAACCACTTCACGAAGGAGGATACGATCATGGCATTAGCAAACATCGCCGGATGGGCAGAGGAAAACAAGGCGGCAGCAGCCTGCGGGACAGCCTGCGGAGCAGCAGACAAGCCTGCAGAAACACCTGCAGCCTGTGGCGCAGCAGAAAAACCTGCAGAAACACCTGCAGCCTGTGGTGCAGCAGACAAGCCTGCAGAGACTCCTGCAGCCTGCGGAGCAGCTGATAAACCGGTCGAAGCACCTGCGGCCTGCGGAGCAGCTGACAAGCCTGAGGAAAAGCCTGCAGCCTGCGGAACTGCCTGCGGTGCAAGCGACAAGTAAGAGCACTCTTACAGGAAATTTTCTTATTGTTCCACCTGATCCTCCGGCTCTTACCGGCCGGGGGATCCCTTAAGAGAATCCCATCAGCAGAACGCTGATTTCAGATAGAGATGCAGGATCATCGGAGGATGACAGAATGAAACCGTACTTTTCTTTTCAGTGGCATATCACGGATGAATGTGACCAGAGATGCAAACACTGCTATATCTTTGCTGCAGGCGATCATACCTGCCTCAAATCCATGACCTGGAGCGAGATGCAGGATACGTTTTACAACTGCCTGGACTTCTGCGAAGTGTTCGGCCGTACGCCCTACTTCTACCTGACCGGAGGAGATCCGATCCTGCATCCGGATTTCTGGAGACTTCTGGATCTGTTCCATGAGCATGGCGTGAAGTTTACGATCATGGGAAATCCGTTCCACTTAAACGATCAGGTGTGCCGCGAACTGAAATGGTACGGCTGCGAAAAGTACCAGCTTTCTCTGGACGGCCTCCGTGAGACTCACGACTGGTTCAGAAAGCCCGGATCCTTTGACTGCACGCTGGAGAAGATCGGCTGCATTAACCGCGCCGGCATCCGAAGCGTGATCATGACCACGGTTTCAAAGCAGAACCGCATGGAGGTTCCGGGGATTATCGATGAGGTCGTAAAGGCAGGCGCGAATATCTTTGCCTTCTCCCGCTATGTTCCAAGCGGCGGAGAACTGGACACTTCCATGACCGCATTGGAATACAGGCAGCTTCTTGAGATGTGTGACAAGAAGTTTAAGGAATATGAAGCGGAAGGCTGCCAGACATACTTTAACAAAAAAGATCACCTCTGGACGCTTTATGAATACGAGACTGGGACATTCCGGATACCGGATAATGCCAAGGAAGGCATGATCTACGGCGGCTGCAACTGTGGGAACTGCCACATCACCATCCTTCCCACCGGTGAGATCTATGCCTGCCGCCGTGTTGCGGAAAGCAAGGTCGGAAATGTGTTCGAAGACCGGATCGCCGATGTGTGGCTTACCGGGATGGAACAATACCGGGAATATCAGAACTTCAGCAAATGCTCGCGCTGCAAACTTCTGGCCTGGTGCCGGGGCTGCCCTGCGGTAGCCCGCGGAACAAACGGAGACTTCTACGCGGATGACCCGCAGTGCTGGGCGAGCGAAGAAAACGGACTGCTGAG
>JAFTFD010000323.1 GCA_017449745.1 Lachnospiraceae bacterium | reverse complement strand
TCCGTGTCATGTTATATGGTCTGACCTGTGTGACAGGGCATCCAAAAATTGAACGGCCGTGTCTCATCTATAGGTAGTAGTTTAGAGGGCAACTTTCAGCAAGGGCTGCTAAATTTCCAAGTTTCCCGAAATTATTCGCCCGGGTTGAAAGGGAAGTGCTCGCAGAAGGGCAGCTAAATTTTCAAGTTTCCCAAAATTATTCGCCCTGGTTGAAAGGGAAGTGCTCGCAGAAGGGCAGCTAAATTTTCAAGTTTCCCAAAATTATTCGCCTCGGGTTGGGAGGGAGCGCTCGCAGAGGGGCTGCTAAATATTCAAGTTTCCCGAAATTAATCGCCCCGGACGAGAGGAAGCGCTTGCAACGGGGCTGCTAAATTTCTAAAATCCCATAATACTAAGCAATATTAGGAAGAAAATGAAAATCAAAGTAACAGACATGCCATACGAACAGGTGATAGCGCTCCCCGAAGGGAAGTATAAGCCGCCTGTTTATCAGAAGAAATTCTTCCGCTGGCTGCTCAAGACAGTATCGCAGCCGGAACTTAAGAAGGTGAATTTCAGCCTGACCAAGACGGGAATGGAGGACCTGCCGGCGGATCAGCCGTGCCTTGTGCTCATGAATCATTCCTGTTTCCTGGATCTCGAGATCGCATCGAGCGCTCTGTATCCGAGGCAGTTTCACATCATCTGCACACAGGACGGTTTTGTCGGCAAAGACGGCCTGATGCGGGCGATCGGGTGTATCCCGACAAAGAAATTCATCACAGACCTCACGCTTGTCAAAGACATGGTATACGCCGTGAAAGAGTTAAAGAGCGACATCCTGCTCTTTCCGGAGGCGAGCTACAGCTTTGACGGAACGGCGACGCCCCTGCCGGAGAGCCTCGGCAAAGCCCTGAAGATCCTGAAGGTGCCTGTCGTGATGATCCGGACATACGGTGCTTTTGCCAGGGACCCGCTCTACAATAACCTGCAGGTGCGCGATGTCACAGTTCGCGCGGAAATGAAACTCCTGCTCACAAAAGAGGAAGCAGCTGCAAAAACACCTGCAGAGCTGAATCAGGTCCTGACAAAGCAGTTCACCTTTGATAATTTCCGCTGGCAGCAGGAAAACCATGTGAAAATAAAGGAACCTTTCCGGGCAGACGGACTGCACAGAGTATTATATAAGTGTCCTGTGTGCCTGACAGAAGGAGAGATGGAAGGAAAGGGAACGTCCCTGACCTGCAGGCACTGCGGCAGTAAGTGGGAACTCTCTGAAGAAGGGTGGCTCATCAGCTCCGGAAGCGCTGAGCTTAATTTTGATCATATCCCGGACTGGTACGCCTGGGAGCGCGCCTGTGTGCGAAGCGAGATCGAAGAGGGAACCTACAGGATGGAGATCCCTGTCGAGATCATGATCCTCAAAGATACAAAGAGTGTCTATCATGTAGGCGAAGGGAAACTCGTACATACCCGGGACGGATTCGAACTGACCGGGTGCGACGGGAAGCTTTCCTACCATCAGTCGCCGAAGTCTTCATACGGCCTGTATTCAGATTATTTCTGGTACGAGATCGGGGACATGATCAGCATTGGCACAATGAAGCTCCAGTATTACTGTTTCCCGAAAGATACTTCTTTTAAAGGCCAGAAAGCGGGGGACTGGAAACCGGGGACTGCCATCGTCGCCAAAGCAAGGCTGGCGGCGGAAGAGATCTATAAATTCGAAAAGCATTAAAAGAATAAACAGGAAGTATACAAAGAACAAGAGACATCAGAACATACAAGGAACAAGAAACATCAGAGCATTCAAGGAACAGGAAGCACCAGATCGTACAGGGAACAGAAACCCGTAAGGAGGAACAGGATGGATACTCGTAAAACAGTGATCGTAATGCCGGAACTGACACAAGAACAGAAAAAACGTCTGGAAGCTTTCAGCGGATTCCGTTTTGTTTATGACCCGAAACCGGGCATGGACAAGATCCGGAATGCGAGTGTGATCATGGGAAATCTGCCGCCGGCGGTCCTGCAAGAGGCTAAGGCACTGGAGTTTCTGCAGCTGACTTCCTCCGGCGCGGATGCCTATTGCAAGCCGGGTGTCCTTAAGGAAGGAACGCTCCTTGCAAGCGCCACAGGCGCCTACAATCAGTCAGTCGCCGAGCATGCCTTTGCGGCGACGCTGTGCCTTATGAAGAACCTGCATCTTTATCGGGATGACCAGTTTCAGAAGATCTGGTCCGATCACGGAAAAGTCGGAACTCTCCGGGGAGCTACGGTCCTTATTGCCGGACTCGGAGATATCGGCGTGGACTATGCCGCCATGGTCAAGGCAATGGGCGCTTATGTGATCGGCGTGAAAAGACGCCCCGCGGAGTGTCCTGCCTGTGTGGATGAGCTGCACCTGACCGGCGACCTGGAAGAACTCCTGCCCCGCGCGGATGTCGTCTGCAGTATCCTTCCGGGGACGGAGGCGACCTGGCATTTGTTTGACAGGGAGCACTTCGGCAAAATGAAGAAATCAGCTATTTTTATCAACGTCGGAAGAGGAACTGCGCAGGATGAAGAAGCGCTCATCGAAGCGCTGAGAGACGGAACGATCGCAGCGGCCAGCGTTGACGTTACGGAAAAAGAGCCGCTGGCAAAAGAGAGCGGCCTGTGGGAACTGCCCAACCTTCTGCTGACACCGCATGTGGCGGGAGGCGCTCACATGGATGTGACGCTGGATCTGATCGCGGAGATCTGTGTCAGCAATTTTGAAAAATTTGCAGAGGGCAAGCCGGTCAGGAATGAGATCGATTTCAGCACCGGATACAAAAAATAAACATGCTAAGCGTATTAAATATAATTTTCATATTGCTGGGGATCCTGTGCATCCTGTATGGGCTCCTCGTCCTCAGTGTGGGAAGCGGGACAATGTTCTTTGCAGTCTGGCTGGCAGGCGGTGTCTGCAGCATCCTGTTAGGCCTGGCGTTACGGCTGCGGCTGCATGAAAAGCTGCCCGTTCCGCTCAGAATTACGATCATATCGATCGTGGCCGCTGCCATAGTACTGTTCATTGCGGTGGAAGTGCGGATCGCCGGTGCTTTCCGGCAGGAAGTTCCCGCTGGCCTCGATGCAATCGTTGTCCTCGGAGCACAGGTACGCGAAACGGGTCCCAGCGTCGTGCTGCAGTACAGGCTGGATGCAGCAGCAGAGTACCTGAAGCAGAATGAGACAACTCTTTGCGTTGTCAGCGGCGGTCAGGGAGAGAACGAGCCGTTTCCGGAAGCTGTAGGGATGAGGGACTACCTGATCGCGCACGGAATCGGCGAGGAGAGGATTTTGCTGGAAGACAGGTCGCTTAATACCCAGCAGAATATTCAATTCAGCAAAGAGCTTCTGTACGGCAAAGAGCTTCTGTACGGTAAAGAGTTTCTGCACGACAAAGAGCTTCTGCACGGCAAAATAGGGATCGTGACTAACAATTTTCACCTGTACAGGGCATTGAAGCTCGCAGAAAAACAGGAGCTGGGAGAGGTCTATGGCATCCTCGCTGGGTGCACACCGTCCTTTCTGCCGAACAACATGCTAAGAGAATTCTTCGGTGTTTTGAAAGATAAACTGGCCGGAAATATATAAAAATCTAAAGAGCCAGGACTTCAAATACGAGCTGAGAATCATAACTGCAAACATGAGTTAGACATTATAACTGCAAATAAAAGTTAAGAGTAAGAAATGCAAATAAAAGCAGTAAATGGAAAGGGACATATGAATTTAACAGAGAAAACAGTAGAGAGCAGACAGGTCTTTGACGGGGAGATGCTGCACGTGTTCAAGGACACGATCGAACTTCCCAGCGGCGCCCCCGCGACCAGGGAGTATGTCAAACACATAAATGCCGTGGCAGTCGTACCGCTGACAGATGACGGAAAGGTCATTATGGAGAGGCAGTTCCGCTACCCTGTGGGGAGGACCGTTTTTGAGATCCCTGCGGGCAAACTTGATGAGCCAGATGAGGATACGCTGGAAGCTGCAAAAAGAGAACTCCACGAAGAGACTGGAATTACCGCGGATGAATGGATCTGCATGGGTGATTTCTGCCCTGCGCCTGCCTACTGCGATGAAGTGATCACGCTTTATCTGGCCAGAGGCCTTCACAGCGGAGAACAGAATCTGGACAGCGATGAATTCCTGGAGGTCGAAAAGGTATCTTTTGAGGAGCTTATCGCTGATATCATGAGCGGGAAGATCACAGACGGAAAGACGATGGCGGCGCTTCTGAAGGCGCAGAACCTGATTTGATTCAGGACGGGAAATAACCAAACATCAAGGACAGAAAAAACCGGGCATTCAAGACGGGAAATAACCAAACATCAAGGACAGAAAAACAAGACGTTAAGGACAGGAAAAAACAAGACAATGGCTTATTTTTATGTACTGCTGCTGACATTTCTTTTCAGCTTCGGCGGGATCATGATCAAGTCCTCCGGGATGATGTTTTCTTCCTTCATGATCTCTTTCCTCAGGTTCGCGATCGGCGTGGCTTTGCTGCTGATCATTGATCTTGTGAAATATAAGAGGATCCGGATCAGCTTTGCGAGCGGCCTGATCCTTCTTGGCGGAGCCGCCAAGGCAGTAAACTATCTCCTGGAAAACTACGGAGTCATGAAGGGGTTTTCTTACGGAAACGTGATCGTCTGGCCGGTACAGGCAATTGCGGCCCTGATCGCGGGAGCCTTGCTGTTCCATGAAAAGATGCATCTTAAAAATGTGATCGGAGCGATCCTGTGCGTGACCGGGATCAGCATCGTCTCCTTAAACGGAGCGGATCTGTCAGGTCTTGCAGGCGGCCAGGCCGCGCTGCTTCCTGTTTTTATAGGAGCGGGAATTGGTGCCGCCACCTTCACCATCTGCCAGAAGATGCTGATCGACAGGATCCACACAGTGGAATCCAATCTGTCTATGTTCCTGATCGGAGGGGCGATCTGCCTGTTTCCTGCGGTCGGAAGCGCGGATCCCGTCAGAGGTCCTGTCAGCATGCAGGCATTGATCGCTGTATTTACTCTGGGCGCTATTACGGGAATCGGATTTCTCCTGCAGGCGGAAGCACTGAAAAAGATCCCGGTTTTCGTCGTGACAATGATCCAGAGCTCCTCTGTGATCCTCACGCTCCTCTGGGCAGTGCTGATCTATCACGAGCCTGTCACCCGCTTTATTGTTGCGGGGACGTGCCTGTTCCTGTGCGGAATGCTGCTGATCAATCTTAAGATCGGAAGATCTCATGCTTAGGTATTTTTGTTCCGCGAATAGATTTTATTAGTCTATGTTTACTTTCGGCAGGTTCCAGGCGAAGTGCTGTGCCAGATAGCGCAGCAGGATCACCGTGACAAAACCTACGATCATAGAGGTCTGCCAGGTGAGGCCCAGGGAGTGGGAAAAGGTTATGGAAATGCCGCCGGCGATGGACGCCAGCGCATAGATATGCTTGCGGAAAATATCAGGCATCTGGTCTGCGAGGATATCTCTCAGCGCGCCTCCGCCGACGCCTGTCATGAAACCGAGGAAAACAAGAAGGAAGGCGTTTCCGCCGTATCCGGTATGAACGCCGACCATCACTCCGTCAGCGGTAAAAGCAGCGAGCCCGAGCGTGTCGAACCAGAACAGAAACTTTTCATACACCGGAGCGGCACCGGCAGGGATGCTCCGGTGAAAATACATAAACACAAAAACAGCAGCGCCGACAGCAGCTGCTGTAAGTGCATATCTTGGATCTATAAAGACGTTTGGCGGCGTGTTTCCAGCGATCAGGTCCCGGATCATCCCGCCCCCGCAGGCGGTGGCGATCGCGAGCATGATCACTCCGAAGACGTCCATTTTTTTTCGGATCGCCACGATCGCGCCGGAGATGGCAAACGCCAGTGTCCCGATAAAATCAAAAATTTCTAACATCGTCAGTGTCATGATCTGTTTCCCGGTCCTTTTTCCGAATCTGCATTCCATCCTATCACAGTTCATTTGAATAAAAAAGAAGATAGACCATTATCCGTTTGACGATGTATACTTAATTTGTTGGATATTACGTAACTATTCGCGTTCGCTGAACGTGAACAGTTACGATATTTCATTAAAAGGTACCAGAGCGGCAAATAGGAAATACTGTTTCCGCACTCGTCCTTTTGCACTTATTTCAATACAAAACTCAATATATAACAGAACAGGAGACAATACTATGAAAATCGCATTGATCATGGAAAATTCCCAGGCAGCAAAGAATGCAATCGTCGAAGCAGCTCTTAAGAAAGTCGTGGAGCCCCTCGGACATGAGGTCGTTAACTACGGCATGTATGCAGCTGACGATAAGGCACAGCTGACTTATGTGCAGAACGGCATTCTGGCAGCGATCCTGCTGGGTTCCGGCGCAGCTGATTTCGTCGTCACAGGATGCGGCACAGGCGAGGGCGCTATGCTGGCTCTGAATTCCTTCCCGGGCGTGATCTGCGGACACGTTGCAAACGCTCTTGACGCGTATACTTTTGCACAGATCAATGACGGCAATGCCATCTCCATTCCCTACGCACTTGGTTTTGGCTGGGGCGGAGAGCTGAATCTCCAGTATATTTTCGAGAAGCTCTTCAGCGAGCCTTTCGGAGGCGGATATCCGAAGGAGAGAGTCGTTCCGGAGCAGGCAAACAAGAAGATCCTGGATAAAGTCAGAGCAGCCGCTTTCAAGCCCCTGACAGAGATCCTGGCAGCTATTGACCAGGACCTTGTCAAAGGCGCTGTCGCAGGCGAGCATTTCGATGAGTATTTCTATGCGGACTGCAAGAACCAGGAGATCGCAGACTTTGTTAAGAGCCTGAAGGCTTGATTGCACGATAACGATTGAAGAGGTAACTTGCACGATAACGATTGAAGAGGTAACAGTGAACGACGTTTTATTCGGGAAAAAATGGGTTGCCTGCGGCGATTCCTTTACACACGGTGATTTTACCGGAATCGATGACCCGGCCGCGTACACGATCGGGGAGGGCAGATATGCCGGTGAATACCGTGTCTATCCGTTCATCATCGGCGGACGCTGCGGGATGGAAGTGATCAATGAGGCGGTCAACGGCAGCACGATCACGAACCTGCATAACGATGATTCCAAGAATTTTGCTTTCTCGAGATACAGGTCCGATATTTTTGACGGTGCGGATTATATTACACTGGCCTTCGGGATCAATGACTGCACCTCGCATCAGAATGCGCCGATCGGGACACTGGACGATGCGGACGCATCGACCTTCTGCGGGGCGTGGAATGTCGTGCTGCGGTACCTGATCGGCAAGTATCCTCTCGCCAAGATCGGGATCCTTCTGACAAACGGCTTTAATTCCCTTCCGGAAGATGAGCAGTATCCCGTCATGATCCGCCAGATCGCGCACAAATACGGCCTGCCTTATCTCGACATGGACGCCGGGGAGCAGGTCCCGCTGATGAACCGCTCGAACAGGACCGATGTGGATCCTGAGATCAAAGAGATCAGGAACAGGACCTTCGCCGTCGCCTATGGAAAGAACAGCCATCCGAACGTGGCGGCCCATGAGTATGAGTCTGCCTTTATCGAGAACTGGCTCAGGTCTCTTTAAGGAGGAGATATTTTGAAAGCGGAGCAGTTTCTTTCAATCGTGAAACAGGCCGGGAGATTAAAAACAACGCCCCGTCATTGCTGGACGGAAGCAGACAGAAGGGAGAGCGTAGCGGATCACAGCTGGCGGATCGCCCTGATGGCAATGCTTCTGTCCGGTGAGCCGGAGTTCGCGGATACGGATATGGATCGCGTGATCCGGATGTGCCTGATCCATGATCTCGGAGAAGCTTTTACCGGGGATATTCCTACATTTGAAAAGAGCAATAATGATGAGGAAAAAGAGGAGGATCTTTTCCTCTCCTGGGTAAAAAGCTTTGATAAGCCGCAGCAGTCGGAATGGCTGGACCTTCTGGCAGAGATGAAAGAACTGAAGACCAGGGAGGCCAGGACCTATAAAGCCATGGACAAGCTGGAGGCTCTGATCTCGCACAATGAATCCGACCTCTCGACCTGGCTGCCCCTCGAATATGACCTTCAGCTGACATATGGACAGGAGAATATGAAATTCTCTCCCTATCTGACAGAACTTAGAAAATGCATCGACGCCTGGACCCGCAGGAAGATCGGACAAGACTCCGCGGAGCAGGCTGGTTCGGCTGAATGAAATGCCGGCAGGAAACAGGAACGATACTATGCCGAATGACCACAATGAACAGATCAGAATAGTACAGGAGACCGTCGCGGGAAAGGAGATCACCTTCGCCCATATCATGGGAGGACCGGCGCCGGTCATCTATCAGAAACTCGGACTGAATCCGCAGGTGGATTACAGATCCTCTGCCATCGGTATCATGAATATGACGCCCCCGGAATCCGCAGTGATCGCATCCGATATCGCTGTAAAAAGCGGAAATGTGTATCTCGGATTTGCAGACCGTTTTACGGGGACCCTGATCATCACAGGGGAGATCTCGGAAGTGGAATCTGCCATGACGGAGATCCTGCAGTATTTCGGTGAGGAACTGGGTTACGTCGTCTGTAAGCTGACAAAACGCTGACAAAACGTTGACAAAGCGTTGACGGAAGACACGGGACACGGCGCGTGATATCGGCGGACAGATATCTGACTGGATATGGAAACAATGTCTAAGCAGGAGTTTCTGGAAACGCTCCTGAAAAAGGATTACGACAGCTTTCGGGGAAAAACGCTCAGGATGACCCGCGTCAGGGTCCCCGGAAAAGAAGTGTGCCTTGCTCACGTGATCAACCCATCCGACACGGTGATCTACCAGAATCTGGGATTGCACATCGGGGTCCATGAAGGCGAGGACCACACGGGAGAGGCGATCGGCATGATCCGCTTCACGCCGTGGGAGGCCGTGGTCGCGGCAGCGGACTGTGCGATCAAGGCTGCCAATGTGGAGATCGGTTTTATGGACCGCTTCTGCGGTTCGCTGATCCTGACCGGCAATCTCACAGAGGTCAGGACGGCTGTAGAGGAAGTCGTGAGATTTTTCAGGGATGATCTGCACTTCTCGGTCTGTGAGATCCATCAGAGCTGACACATGAAAAAGATGTTTCTTATGGGGCGCTCAGAGGCCGGCAAGACTTCTCTTGTACAGGCCTTGAAAGGAGAAGAGCTCCATTACGTAAAAACACAATATACAAACCGTTATGATGACCTGATCGATTCTCCGGGCGAGTACGCGGAGTCCAAGCGCTTCAGCGTAGGACTGGCTTGCTTTTCCTTCGAGGCGGATGTGGTCGCACTGGTCCAGGCGGCGGATGAGCCGTTCAATCTCTTTGGAGCCTGCCTGCATACCTTTATTCTGCGGCCGCTGATCGGGATCATCACAAAGACAGATTCACCCTATGCAAATGTGCCGATGATCCGGCAGTGGATGATCAATGCCGGGTGCGACCGGATCTTCACGGTTAACAATGTGACAAGGGAAGGGGTGGAGGAACTGCTGGAATACCTGAGGGACGATCTTCCGAAGCTGACCATGGAGGAAGCAATGGAACACCAGAGACTCGGGATCAGCGAGTGGGAACCGCTTCCATAAGGAGGAGCGTGTGAAAAATCACTCTGATAGAGCTGATTTTTCACCCTCGAGTTTGCGTAGCGCAAACTCGGGATCATAGATGAGAAACCGCCTGCGCGGATTTCTCATCATGGTTGCCTGCGTGCTGACGCACTACGGCAAAAGGAGGAGCGTGTGAAAAATCACTCTGAAAGAGCTGATTTTTCACCCTCGAGTTTGCATAGCGCAAACTCGGGATCATAGATGAGAAACCGCCTGCGCGGATTTCTCATCATGGTTGCCTGCGTGCTGGCGCACTGCGGCAAAAGGAGGAGAATATGAAAATCAGATGCGAGTATTGTGATTCTGTTTACGAAGATGCGGAGTTTTGCCCGCATTGCCTTGCGCCCAGACCGGGATCGGCACAGGCGGTGACAAAACCGGAGCCCGCAGAAGATGTAATGCCTGCTGTTGAGGAACCGGCACAGCAGACCCAGGAGCCTGCTGTACAGGAAGAGCAGCAGCCTGAGCCTGAGCATGTAGAGGCGGAGCCGATCCAGCCTACCTATGCGCAGGGAAGACCGGTAGGACGCTTCTCCGGCATGTCGATCGCAGCCCTTATCCTGGCTTTTCTCTTCCCGCCGATTGGGATCATTCTTGCCGCCGTGGATATCATCAGGAACAGAATGGACGGAAGAAGCCATATTCTCTCTTACGGTGCGATCGCGGTTGCACTCCTGATGATGATCGAGGTTCTGGACTGATTCAGAATTTTTCAAAGAATCCTCTTTGCGCTGAGAATGGGCGAGTTACAATACTAATTCAGTATTTCCGGCTATATCTTAGCTACAGCTCAACGCGCTTATAGTCTATGGCCGTCCTGATGCCGTTCCCGATATCCAGAAGATTGGAAAAACTGTACCAGGGCGCCATCTTTTCGACCAGCGCGGTGAGCTCCGGGCAGACATCCTTGTTAAGAATATATTTGGTGATCCGGAAACTGGAGCGCACATTTCTGGTCAGATACAGCTGATTGATCAGAGTGAACTGATCCAGCAGGAGAAACACGCCCTGCTGGAATTTCATCCTGTCATTGCTGGCAATGTCGATCAGATGAGCATCCGGAGAGGTGCGGGGGATGCTGCTGAGTTCATGGGAACCTTTCGGCAGGTCATATACGCGCACGCGGTAGTCATTCAGCCAGCATTCCGCAGTGATGATGTCATTGGTGTAGCTGTCCGGGTCGCTGATCTCCACAGTGTAGAGAAGGCCGTCGTCAACAAACTCCGACTTGCCCTTAAGGCCAAAGGAGAGGGCGACGTAAAGTGATTTTGTAAAATCGATCAGCGGGGAACAGGATATATAATGCTGCGAAAATGCGCACAGGTCATACATGTGGTATTTTCCGGCATATCCGAAAGCGGAGCAGAAGAGGGAGTAATACGCACCCTGGGATTTATAAAACTCCAGAAGAGAGTCAGCGGTGATGTCCGCGTACTGAGCTCCGGGACTGATCAGTGCCTTTCGGTTGCGAAAGATCGTCGGCAGCAGTGGACGTGTGAGGCTGTTGATGCGTTCTCCACGATAATAGGTCCGCTGTCCTTTCTCAAGAAACGGCAGATAGATCTGGTCACGAAAAGCTTGAAAGCTGTCGATCACGATCTCCGATACGCTGAAATCATAATCAAGGTCATCGACCAGGGTGTCCGGCGAGGTAAGGTTCCATTCTGTATTCATTATAAGTAACTGCCTTTCCGGTATGCCGATGCTCCGAAGGAAACTTGTGTTTTACAGCTGTAACAGTCACACAGAATTCCTGTGACTCCGGCATCAGCATTAGCTTTATTTATTTTATCAGACCTGATTGAGCAAATGCCGGCGGCAGCCGCAATCATATTCACAGCGGCTGCCGTCTGTTTTATTATAGCGGAAAAATATAGGTTATACAAATTCCGGCAATAGAAAGGAAAGCATATGAAAGTAATCGACGCCCATGTTCATATCGTTCAGTATATCGCCGGTTTCGGCGAAGAAGGAGAGCTGCGTGCCATCGGAGATGGAAGCGGACGTGCGCGCTATGCCAGCGGCAGCCTGGTGCAGATGCTCCCGGAAGAGTTCCACGCAGATAAAGTGACTCCGGAAGATCTTATCGGAGAGATGGATCGGAACAACGTGGAAAAAGCCGTGCTGCTGCAGGGCAATTTCTATGGATTCCAGAATCAGTACACCTGGGATGCCATGCAGAAATATCCGGACAGGCTCACCGGTGCCGCCATGTACGATCCCTATGCGCGCGGCAAGGAGCGGGTAAGAGACCACCTGTTTACAGAGCTGAGCTTTAAGGCAGTCAAATTTGAGTGCAGCGTCGGATCGGGGCTTATGGCAATGCATCCTGAGCTTCGCCTCAATGATGAACACATGGACGATGCGATCCGGTACCACGCGGAGAAAGGCAACGTGATCATCCTGGATATCGGCAAGACGGGAAGCCCCAGCTGGCAGATCGAGGCGACGAGGGAGGAGATCCTTAAATATCCGCAGGCGCGATTTGTCCTGTGCCATCTGCTGGCCCCTTCAGACAGGGATGAAGAGGTCTGGCTCAAGGCGATGGAGCGCCTGGCGCTCCCGAACGTCTGGATGGATACCTCCAGCCTGCCGCACAACTTAAGACCGGAAGAATATCCGTATCCCAAGACCATGAAGGCGATCCTCCAGGCTAAAGACCTGCTCGGAGACGGAAAACTTTTATTCGGAACAGATTATCCGTCCGCCCTCAAGGAAGCTCCTTATGAAAACTATGTTACATCGATCGCAGATGCGCCGGAACTGACGCAGGAAGAGAAGGAGAAGATCCTGTACAGGAATGCGCTTGAACTGTTCTTTTAACCGTCTTTATACACTAATATGCGCAAAAGAAACGGGGTTCCCGCCGCAAGGCAGGAACCCCGATCCGCACGGTATCGCGAATTGTTGCATGCGGACTATATTATTGTAACACAAATGCACCAAAAAATGAAAACATATATAGCAATAGATTTAAAGTCATTTTATGCGTCCGTCGAATGCATGGAAAGATCTCTGGATCCGCTCACGACCAACCTGGTAGTTGCGGACGTCAGCAGGACAGAGAAAACGATCTGCCTGGCTGTCTCGCCCTCCCTTAAGGCATATGGGATCCCCGGAAGAGCGCGCCTTTTCGAAGTCGTACAGAAAGTAAAGGAAGTGAATGCGGAGCGTCTTCGCAGGGCACCTGGCGGCAAATTCACCGGGGAGTCTGCAGACAGCAGAGAACTGAAGGACCCTTCGCTGAAGCTGGCCTATATCGCTGCGCGCCCGCAGATGAGCCTGTATATCCGAAAGAGTACCGAAATTTTTGAGGTATATCTTAAATATGTGGCTCCGGAGGACATTTTCTCTTATTCGATCGATGAAGTGTTTATCGATGTGACCGCTTATCTTAGCTCCAGCGGAGTAAGCGCCCATGAACTCGCAAAGCGTATGGTCCAGGATGTCGCCCGCTCGACAGGCATTACTGCGACTGCCGGCATCGGGACAAACCTTTATCTTGCGAAGGTTGCCATGGACATCGGAGCCAAGCACGTGGAGCCTGACCGGGACGGAGTCAGGATCGCCTTCCTGGATGAGATGACATACCGCAGGCAGCTCTGGGATCACAGGCCGCTCAGTTCATTCTGGCGGGTTGGCCGCAAAACAGCGGAAAAACTGGAGCGGTTCGGCATGTTTACGATGGGCGATGTGGCGGAGATGTCCCTTCGGAATGAGGACCTGTTCTACGAACTGTTCGGCGTAAACGCGGAGCTTTTGATCGACCATGCGTGGGGGTACGAGCCCTGCACCATGGAGATGATCCAAAACTATCAGCCCGAAAACAGTTCCGCTGTCTCAGCCCAGGTCCTGTCCTGCCCATACCCGTACGAAAAGGCAAAACTGATCGTAAAGGAGATGGCGGATGCCGCTGCCTTGGACCTCGTGGAAAAAAAGATGCTCACGGATCAGGTCACGCTGACGATCGGCTATGAGCAGCAGGATGAAAAATATAAAGGGGAGACAACGACGGACTGGTACGGAAGAAGAGTCCCCAAACACGCGCACGGGACGGAAAACCTGGAACGCCCCACCTCATCTTCGAGGCTGATCACCGAAGCGCTTCTTCGTATTTTTGAGAGGACTGTCGATCCCGGGCTCGAGGTCCGCAGGCTCTCGATCAGCATGAACCGGGTCATCAAAGAGAGCGAGTGGCAGCCGGAGTACGAGCAGATGGATCTCTTCACGGACTATGCCGCCAGGGAAAAGGATAAGGAGCGGCTCTCCAAGGAGAGAAGCCTGCAGGAGGCTATGCTGGAGATCCGGAAAAAATACGGAAAAAACGCCGTCCTCAAAGGAATCAACCTCGAGGAAGGCGCTACTGGCAGAGAAAGAAATGAACAGGTGGGAGGACACAGGGCATAATGCATGAGGGCTGTTTGCGAAACACCTCGCAGCCTGCAGCCAGCAGAGATAAGACAAAGCCTCACCACGGAAGGGGATATCCCTCAAACCGGATCCGGCTGTGCTCCTTGCCCCAGTCCTGCCATCCGTCCGGATGGATGTGGCGGTCCAATTTGCAGTCAACGATCTTTACAGCCCCATACTCGCGCCAGGGCCTGCCGATATAGCAGGAATGATCCGGGACATCGTCAGAGCAGGAAAAGACGCAGTTTTTGGCCACGAAACCGGTGGAGACCTCCGCAGGAGTACAAGGTGCAAAAACGTATCCGGGCGCTATGCTCCTGA
>JAFTFD010000322.1 GCA_017449745.1 Lachnospiraceae bacterium | reverse complement strand
CCAGGTCGCAGATGATAGAAATATCAGCTTAAGAGACAAATGGATTACGGATGTAAGTGCCAGAAAAAGGCTGTTTCGTCCGAGGATCAGAAGAAAAACAGCTGTATTGGAATAATAATCAGAGGAATCAGAAAGGTAAGTTCTCAGAAGCAGAGCCAAGTTACAGAGCGAGTCAAGAGCCGAGTCTTTACAAGAAAATGTGTTTTCTGATTTAAGTGTATACAAGATGATGATATAATACCTGTTTGGAGCATTTATTATTTCAGATAGTAAATCACATAACAGCCAAAGCGATACATAGAAACACAAACAACTCAACATTAAGACATAATGGATCCTGGAGATTATTGGCGATGACAGGGAGAGATAAACTGGTCGGGAGAAAAAGATTCTCCGTAAAAAAACTGCTGATCATACTGGTAGTTCTGGCGGCGCTCGCCGGCGCCGGATACTTTATCTGGCAGAAATTTTTCAAGCCGGCGCCGGTCGAGGACTTTACTCCTCAGCCGGTCATGGAGAATGCAGTCCGCATGGATGTGGAAAGACTGTATAATTCTACAGGCAAGCTGACCAGTGGCGGAGAGACAGCTGTCGGTACCGCGACAACAGGGGATTCCAAGGTCGTCATCCAGGATGTTTATGTCAAGATCGGCGATATGGTTAAGGCAGGGGATGTCCTATACACTCTGGACATGTCCGCTGTAGAGAATGAGCTCGCGATCCAGCAGCAGAAGCTTGCTTTGCAGTCACAGCTGAGTGCAATTGAGGCCAGTGCCGCAAATCGTGCGCTGACAGAGGCGCAGTATGCCTCTGCGGATCAGTATGACAGCGCGACGAAAAAGATGGAGCGCTCCGCGGAAGATGTTAATGAGGATATTGTTTCTCAGATCCTGACAGCCGAAGATGTGATCAAGTATACGACAGAAGAGGCGGAGAAAAAGGCTGCTTATGAGTCTTTGAAGTGGCAATATGAGGATTTGGAACAAAAAAAAGCAGCACAAAAAGCAGTGGTAGATTCCAAGGATTATCAAAAAAGTTTGTTAACAGCTGAAAGAGCATATATTTCGGGTGCAGCCAGCAATACAGAGACGGTCAATAATGTAATTACCCAGACAGACGAGAATGGGAACCCGGAATCTAAAACTGTAAGTATTGAGCAATTAACACCAGAAGCACAAGCAAGAATTAAAGAAATAGATGAATCATTAAACCAGCTTACATATGATATCGCTCGTGATAGTGTAACACTTAAGCAAATAACAGATTCTATTTCTGCTATTGAAGAAGATTACCAGGAAAAGAAAACAGAATACGAAAAAGCCAAGTCCAACCTCGAAGTTGCCGAAAAAGCTTTCAAAGATGGCAAAAAGGTTATCAAGACTGACGGCCGGCTCATGGAGGATCTGATCCCGGAGACCAACAAGGGTAACCGCACTGCACAGAACGCGGAGCAGGCGGCAAGGGAAAGCATCGCGACGCAGTCGATCAACAGCCAGATCGCGGCGATCGACGTAGCGGAAGAGATTCGCAAAAAACAGGAAATGCTGGACAAAGGTGTGATTACGGCGTCGACGGACGGAATGGTGACGGGAATCAATATCTCTCCGGGCAAAAGTTTCTCCGGGGACAATGCGGTCGTGATCAACAAGCTTGACCGGATGCATATCGTCGCCGAGATCGACGAAGGCCACATCGCGGACATCATAAAAGGAATGACCGTAAGAGTCAAAACAGATTCCACAGGAGATGAGGTCCTGACAGGTAAGGTAGTCTTCTGTGCACCCACGCCGACGGAGGCTCCTGCGGCAACAGGAACGGATTCTGCCCGCAGATCCGCTACAGTAGCGGTGAGCACCACGAAGGCGACCTATCGTGTTGAAATCGAACTGGACGAAGAGAACTCCCGCCTGCGTATCGGAATGACGGCAAAGCTGGAATTCGTGATCGACAGTGCCAGGGACTGTATTGCAGTTCCGACGGCTTGTATTATGACGGATCCCGAAGGGAACAGCTATGTGAGAGTGGCAACTCCGGCAGAACCGGGAATGGAAGGAGCTGCAGGAGCGGAAGAAGGCGGAGCGGCAGTGGGAGCCGGAGGGTCCGACGAATTCGGAGAAGAGATCCCCGGATTTACTCCCATCCCGGAAGGCGATGAAAACTGGTCCGGCGGAGCCGGCGCAGACGGAGGCATGGGCGACGCGGAAGGCTTTGTCGATGAGAGCGGAATGCTCATCCGCGAGGTCAAAGTTACGACCGGAGTCAGCGACGGATATTACACAGAGATCACGTCCGGAAATATCGAAGAGGGTGCCATGATCGAGAGCACCAGCATGGATTACGGCGGCATGGGCGCCGGCGGAATGCTCGATGGTATTTACGGTTAACTGGATGATCATACAGAAAGCTTAAAACGGAGACTGTCTTGACAGATTTTGACGATTCCAACAACATCATACATATGGAGAATATCTGCAAGCGGTTCTACATTGGCACGGAGAACGAGTCGGAGATCCTGCACCATATTTCGCTGGATATTTCCAGGGGTGAATTCACCTCTATAGTCGGAGAATCGGGCTCCGGAAAGTCGACCCTGATGAACATCATAGGACTCCTGGACCATCCAACGGAAGGGAGCTATGAGCTGATGGGGGTGGATGTCCTTCACATGAGGGACAATGACCTTTCCAGGATCCGGAACAGGCAGATCGGGTTTGTTTTCCAGACTTATAACCTGATTCCCAGGATGAGTGCGCTGAAAAATGTTGAGATGCCGATGATGTATGCCGGCATCGACCAGCGAACCAGGACAGAGAGGGCAAAAGAACTCCTGACCATGGTCGGCATGGGGGAGAAATTAAGGAACCCTCCGGATACCCTCTCCGGCGGACAGAAACAGCGTGTTGCGATCGCAAGGGCATTGGCTAATGATCCGGCGGTCATCCTGGCTGATGAGCCTACCGGCGCACTGGACTCCAAGACAGGGCATCTTGTCATGGATATTTTTCACAGGCTCCATGACGAGCAGGGGATCACGATCGTACTGATCACACACTCGCCGTCCCTCGCGGAAGAGACAGGCAGGATCCTGACACTTGTAGACGGAGAGTTTGTCGACGAGAGAAGGGGACGCAATGCTCATTGAGAATATAAAACTTGCTTTTGCGAGCCTTTCGGCAAATAAGCTCAGGACCTTTCTTACGATGCTGGGCATCATTATCGGTATCGCATCGGTCATTGCCATCATGACGGTAGGAAATTCCCAGACGGAAGAAAACGCCAGGCAGATGTCCATGTTCGGCGTCAATACGATCGAGGTCTACATGTGGCTAAGCGGCGAAGTGATCGCCCAGGATGAAGAAGAGTATCTGGCAAAAATGCCGGAGTTCAAACCTGAGATGATGCAGCAGATGGTCGATCAGTTCGGTGACAGGATCGAAGCAGTCGCTGTCCGCTGTTATTTGGGCTCCGGACAGGCGGGTATCGAAGGACAGGATATCACAAAAGTCTACGCCAACTGCAATATCATGGGGGTAAATCCCGGGTATTTTACAGTGTACAGTTCCGAGGCATCGCTGACCGACGGACAGCTGTTCAGCAGCAAAGATCCTGCGAATGACTATTCCTGCATAGTGTCAGACAGGCTGGTCAACAACCTGTTCGGAGGAGATATCAAAAAGGCGATCGGCAGCAAGATCAATATTTCCATTAACGGAGAGGCCAGTCTTTCCTATACGATCCTGGGAGTTTACCTTATGCAGGGCATGGGCGGCGGCATCGATGCGGCTTCTGAAAAGGATATCTCGACAACGGTCTACATCCCATACGCGAATGCGCAGGCTCTCACCACAGACCCCTACAGCAAGAAGATCAGCAATTTCTCTCTGGCCGCGAAATCCAGTGACGATGTGATCGGTCTGACAGAAGAACTCCAGGCATTTTTTACTTCTCTCCTGCCGGAGGATTCAGGGACGCAGGTTGCCTGTTACAACAATCTCTCCTGGATCGAAGACGTAAACGCTAATATGCGCCGGCAGACGATGTCGATCACCATGATCGGGGCAATCGCGCTTCTGGTCGGCGGCATCGGCGTTATGAATATTATGACGGTCTCGATCACCGAGCGGACCAAAGAGATCGGTACCAGAAAGGCACTCGGGGCGCCGAACGGCGCGATCCGGATGCAGTTTATTACGGAGGCGATCATCATTTGCCTGCTGGGAGGAGTGCTCGGTATGCTTTTAGGCGTGGCAGCCGGATACATCGTCTGCCATTTTGTGCAGGGGATCCCTGTGGCAATGTCTCTCGAAAGCGTGCTGGTCTCGTTTCTGTTTTCTTTTGGAATAGGTGTTTTCTTTGGGTTTTATCCTGCCAATAAGGCGGCGAAGATGGACCCGATCGAAGCGCTTCGCTATGAATAAATGATTCATAAGGGCTCCGGAAATTAAGAGATTAAAATTAGATCTTGAAATAAGAATTTGAAATATAAATTTAAATAAAAGATCATACAAGGGTCTGAGAAGATTCTTAAAAACATCATTGGAAATGGAAAAAGTACTGGAATATACCCTCCGTCAGGAAGACCTCGAGTCCACTGCGGAGGGACTTGTTAATTTAATACTGAAAAACTGCCTGCGCGTGACCGGACACGAGATCAGCCGCGCAAAATATACCCCGGACGGGATCACAGTGGACGGAAAACAGACGCGGGTCTCCGAGAGGATGCTGCCGGGGCAGACGCTGCGCGTCAGGCTTCCGGAGGACCCGGCAAAAGACGGCAAGATGCTGCCTCAGTTCGGAGACCTGCCGGGAGGCGGCCCGCTGGAGGTCCTTTACGAGGATGACGATGTGCTCCTGGTCAACAAACCGGCCGGGATCGTTGTCCACCCGTCCCCGGGACATTACAGGGATACGATGGCGAATTATATAGCCGGTTATTTTCAGGAAAAAGGGGAACAGACTGCCTGCAGGATCATCGGGCGCCTGGACAAGGAGACGTCCGGCGTACTGCTGTATGCAAAAAACAGGGCGGCCGCGGCCAGACTCACGCGAGGAAGGGCAAGACAGAGCGAGGAGACATCGAAAGACTTGTCAGGAGAGCAGAAAACGTCAAATGGCTTGTCGGGAAGACAGAAACCGCCCGATGGCCGCAGCGGCGCAAAACCGCTGTCTGCCTACGAGCGCACCTATTTTGCGCTGGCGGAAGGCTTTATTCCTGAGGAAAACGGCATCGTAGAGAACCGTATGGATTCGATTCCGGACGTCCTGCTGAAAAGGCAGATCACAGAGGACGGATCCGGAATGCCTGCCAGGACGGCCTATCAGGTGCTGCAGCGCTCGGAGAGTGCGACACTTTTGAAGCTTCATATAGATACAGGGCGCACCCACCAGATCCGACTGCAGATGGCCGGGATCGGGCACCCGCTTGTCGGCGATACGATTTACGGCAGTGATGCGCCTGACATACAGGGAGAGGATGCAGAGAGGGGACATTATGTTTCCATGCCGGACAGGCCCACACCTCCGGAAACAGCAGATGGGATCCGGGAGAATGCTGTGACGGCCGGTCCGCGGGCTATGCTGCATGCCGGTATTCTGGAGTTTGACCAGCCGTTCAGCGGTGAGAGGATCAGGATCACGGCGGGATTCCCTGAAGATTTTCTGCAGAAATGCCTGTATTATGGCCTAAGTGCGGATGGAATCCTCTAAAGTGTCCGCGCTGTGCAAACATTTGTCCTTGACATGAATTGACAGGGCTACTACAATAATGTGAGTTGTTTTTCTGTATAAATGTATACAAAAGCGGTTTTAAAAACCACTTTATCTGGTAATTGTCACTAGAAACTATTAAAGAGAGGATGAGAAGTTGGCTAAGTACATTGTAAAACGTGTATTGCTCGCGCTGCTGTCCCTGTTTCTGATCTGCTTCATCACATTCTTTACGATGAACGCGATCCCGGGCGGCCCGTTTAACGGAGAGAAGGCAAAATCCGAGGCGGTCATGAAGGTACTGAATGAGCGCTATGGTTTGGATAAGCCGGTCCCGGTTCAGTTTGTGAACTATATGAGGAATATTTTCCGCGGCGATTTCGGCGTCTCTCTTAAAAACGGACGCGACATTGCGCAGATGATCGGGGAATCCTTTACTGTATCTGCCAAGATCGGAGGTATGGCGGTCATCGTCGCCCTGATCTTTGGTATCATATTGGGCAGTATTGCGGCCCTGAATCGCAATAAATGGCCGGATCACGTGATCATTTTCTTTGTCACGCTCTTCACGGCAATGCCGAGCTTCGTCTTTGCGTCCTTCCTGCTGCTGATCTTCTGTATCCAGCTGGGATGGGTCCCGGTGTGGAGTACGGAAAATCCCAGCTATGTACTGCCGGTCATGGCCTTGTCCCTCTCGCCGATGGCTTATATCACAAGGCTTACCAAGACGAGCATGCTGGATGTTCTTGGGCAGGACTACGTGCGGACAGCAAGAGCTAAGGGCGTCAGCCCCCTGAAGGTCATCTTCATTCACTCGCTCCGCAATGCCCTGATCCCGGTCATCACATATGTCGGACCGCTGACGGCATCGATCCTGACGGGATCCCTCGTCATCGAGAAGATCTTCACGATCGGCGGACTCGGATCCAAGTTCGTTGACAGCATCACAAACCGCGACTATCCCCTGATCATGGGAACGACGATCTTCCTGGCAACGCTCATGGTCACCATGAACCTGCTCAGTGATATCGTCTACAAGATCGTCGATCCGAGAATCAAGCTCGAGTGATGCAGGTCCGCGGTATGTTCTGCCGTCCTGTTGAGCATAACAACAGAACAGAAAATAAGGGCAGCAGGGCAGAGAAAACGGATCGATAAAATGACAAAACCGGGACGGATGTATCCGTGCCGCCTGAAAATATAAGTGTCATCAGGAGAAAACATATGGCGCAGAATTACGATATACCTACACCCAAAAAGCTGGCGCTCAGCCTCCAGCTGGATCCCGCTAAGTTTGAAAGGGCAACCGATGAGGAAAAAAGACAGCAGGACGTCATGGCGGAGTCCACGACCTTCTTCAAGGACGGAATGAGAAGACTCCTGCGCAATCCGCTGGCGATCATCAGTATTTCGATCCTCCTGATCGTGATCCTGTCGATGGCGATCATTCCCTCGGTCGTGCCTTACAGTTACGAACAGATCATTACCGTAAACGGAAAGCGCGATAAAAAAGCGGCGAACATGAAGCCCATGCAGTACTCCGAAATGGAACAGCAGTACATGGAGGAGACAGGGGAAAAGCTCTTCCCCCACATCCTTGGTACGGACGAGCTCGGCCGCGACTATTTTATCCGTGTGATCTACGGCACCAGAGTTTCCTTCCTGGTCGGTGTCTTTGCGGCTCTGATGGTCATGGTCATCGGTATTATCTACGGATCGATATCAGGGTATCTGGGAGGGCGTGTCGACCTGATCATGATGCGAATCGTCGATATCATATACTCGCTGCCGGATCTGCTGATCATCATCCTGCTGGCCGTCGTCTTCAAGGAGACGCTGGACCTCTCCAAGGTCCCCGCCCTGCAGAAACTCGGACCGAACATGGTCTCGATGTTCATCGTTTTCGGCCTCCTTTACTGGGTTGGTATGGCGAGACTTGTCCGCGGCCAGATCCTGACGATCAAGGAAAATGAGTATGTTCTTGCCGCCAAGGCGATCGGCGCAAAATCCGGTCACATCATCCGCAAGCATATTCTTCCGAACTGCATCAGCGTCATTATTATTTCAACGGCGCAGCAGATCCCTTCCGCTATTTTTACAGAGTCTTACCTGTCCTTTATCGGACTGGGCGTAGCGCTCCCGATGCCGTCCCTCGGCTCGCTGGCAAATACAGCCCGTTCAGGAATGCAGTCCTATCCCTGGAAGCTGGTCTTCCCGGCGGTGATGATCGTCCTGATCGTCCTTGCATTTAACCTGCTCGGCGACGCTCTGCGTGATGCCTTTGATCCGAAGCTGAAAAAATAATCGGGACGGCACAGGTTCTTGCAGTGCAAACAGGCAGGGGCTGCCGGAAAACAGATACCGGTCAGAACGTGCCATATTAACAGAAACGAACAGAAACGGTCATACAGCGGACCGCCTTCCAGGCGGAGCTGCTGTCACAGGGTTAAAAAATTAAAAGGTGTTCAAATGGCAGAGATAACAAGTGCTGCAGTTGAAGAAAAGATCAAACAAAACGAAGAAAACCTGGTGCTGAGCGTACAGAACCTGCATACCTCTTTCTTTACGGATTCCGGCGAGGTGCGCGCGGTCAACGGTGTTTCTTTTAACCTCTCGGCGGGGAAGATCCTGGGCGTCGTAGGCGAGTCCGGATCCGGAAAATCCGTCACAGCTTATTCCATCATGCAGATCCTGGCGGATACGGGCCGTGTCGTAGAGGGCAAGATCCTCTACAAGGGGCAGAACCTGCTGGATTTCAGCAAGAAAGAAATGGAGTCTTTCCGCGGAGATAAGTGCAGTATCATCTTCCAGGATCCCATGACTTCCCTGAATCCTGTTTTTACAGTGGGATATCAGCTGATGGAGGCACTCCGGCTTCATACCTCTTACAAGTCCAGATCAGCGGCAAAGGAGCGGGCTATTGAACTCCTCAAGATGGTCGGCGTGAATGAGCCGGAAAAGCGTGTCAATCAGTATCCGTTTGAGTTTTCAGGCGGCATGCGCCAGCGTGTCATGATCGCAATGGCGCTGGCCTGCGAGCCGGATATTCTGATCGCAGACGAGCCTACGACAGCGCTGGATGTCACGATCCAGGCACAGATCCTCGAGCTGATGAAGGATCTGCAGAAACAGCTCGGTATGGCGATCATCCTGGTCACTCATGACCTTGGCGTTATCGCTTCCATGTGTGATGAGATCATCGTCATGTACGGCGGACGTGTCTGCGAGCGCGGTACGGCAGACGATATTTTCTACAATCCCTGCCACGAGTACACAAAGGGACTGCTGCGTTCCATCCCGAACATCGAGAATATGAAGGAGAAGCTGGTCCCGATCACAGGAACTCCGATCAACCTACTGAACATGCCGAAGGGCTGCGCGTTCTGCCCCCGGTGCGACAATGCGCTGAAAATCTGTCTGGAGGAGATCCCGCCGGAGATGCAGATGCCCGATGGACACTATGCATCCTGCTGGATCAATGTCATGAATGCGGCAAAAGAAGAGCAGAACGGGAATTCTGCCGCGGATGCGGCTGGCCGGAACTGAAGGAGGTATGAACATGAGCAATACGAAAAGCGAGTACCTCGTTGAGGTAAAGGACCTGAAAGAGTATTTCCCCGTCAAGACCGGGTTTATGAAATCGATCCCGCTCAAAGCGGTCGACGGTGTATCCTTTAATATCCGCCCGGGCGAGACGCTGGGTCTCGTCGGAGAGTCCGGATGCGGCAAGACGACGGTCGGCAGAACACTGCTGCACCTGTACAAGCCCACCGGAGGTGAGTTCTATTTTGACGGAGAGCTGGTGACAGACAAGAACATCACAGCTCTTCGCAAACAGATGCAGATGGTCTTCCAGGATCCGTATTCCTCTCTGAACCCCAGAATGACCGTCGAGGATATCATAGGCGAGCCTTTGGATGTGCATAAGCTGTATGCAAGCCGCGCAGAGCGCCGTGACAAGGTCCTGCACCTGATGGAACTGGTAGGACTGAATGCCGAGCATGCGACCCGCTACGCTCATGAGTTTTCCGGCGGACAGAGACAGAGAATCGGTATCGCAAGAGCGCTGGCCGTGGATCCCAAGTTCATCGTCTGCGATGAGCCTGTTTCCGCTCTGGATGTCTCGATCCAGGCGCAGGTCATCAACATGTTTGAGGAACTGCAGGAAAAGCTCGGCGTCGCATATCTGTTCATTGCGCACGATCTGCTGGTCGTCCACCATATTTCCGACAGGATCGCAGTTATGTATCTGGGGAAGATCGTGGAGATCGCGGATGCGGATGAGCTGAATGAGTCACCGATCCATCCCTATACACTTTCCCTCCTGTCCGCTGTGCCGGTTCCGGATCCTAAAACGGCAAGGGCCAGCAAGCGCATCATTCTGGACGGTGACGTACCTTCCCCGCTGCATATGCCTTCGGGATGCCCGTTCCGTACGAGATGCCGCTATGCGACAGAGCAGTGCGCAAAAGAGTGCCCGACGCTGACGGACCGCGGGAATGGACATCAGGTGGCCTGCTGGAATAAATAAAGCAGCTTACGAAAACAATTTCGCAGGGGGGTACGGCAGACCGTACAAGAAAGGCTGTTTACAGCAAAATACATAAAATTTCAATAAAAGAATTGTAATTTTCCGGATTTTGCCTACAATAGTAAAGGTAATCACAGTTTAACGCGTTCCAGTGTTATCCTGTTATTATGAATCCGGATAACCCGGATTCGAAACATATATCTCATTTTTAAGGAGGCAATACTTATGAAAAAGAAGGCATTAGCCCTGTTACTGACCGGTGCTATGCTGGCAGGCGTTCTCTCCGGTTGTGCAGGAGCAGCAGCTCCGGCAGCATCCGCTGAGCCTGCAGCAGAGGCTGAGGCAGAGGCACCTGCAGAAGAGGCGGCAGAGCCCGCAGCTGAGGCAGAGGCACCTGCAGAAGAGGCAGCAGAGCCCGCAGCTGAGGGTGAAGAGCCCCACGGCCCCGGTTCTGCAGCATCCCCTGAGTGGTCCGCATACGATGAGCTGATTTCCAAGATTTATGTCGAGACAGACCTTGTTGCTCGTGAAGCTATGATGCACGAGGCTGAGGACATGCTCATGGAGACCGGCGCTGTCATGCCGATCTACTACTACAACGACCTGTATCTGCAGGATCCCGCATGGGAGCACTCCTATGCAACTGTTTTCGGTACCAAGTACTTTATGTACTCCACCAAGGACGGCAGCCCGGTTGACGTTATGAAGATCAACCTTGCTTCCGAGCCGGATCATCTTGATCCTTCTCTGAACAGCTCTGTTGACGGCGCTGCTCTTGCAGTCCAGACATTCGTCGGCCTGTATATGGACGGCGAGGATGGCCAGCCGGTTCCCGCGATCGCAGACGGCATGCCTGAGATCTCTGAAGATGGCACAGAGTACACCATCAAGGTCAAGGAAGGCCTGAAGTGGTCTGATGATTCTGATCTGAATGCTGTTGACGTTGTCAACTCCTGGATGAGAGCTTCTGATCCTGAGACAGCTGCTGACTATGCATATCTGTTCGACGTATTCGCAAAGAATGACGACGGCACGATCGTAGCAGAGGCAACTGATGACTACACAGTTTACTTCAAGCTCGCTGCTCCCTGCCCTTACATGATGAGCCTGCTGGCATTCCCTGTTTTCATGCCGGTTCCCGATGCTGCATTTGAGGATGTTCAGGGCTGGGCAAACGAGGCTGGTTTCGTATCCAGCGGCGCTTACACTCTGAAGGAGTGGAAGCACAACGAGTCCATGGTCTATGTCAAGAACCCGAACTTCTTTGACGCCGACAATGTTACTGTTGATGAGCTTGATTTCATGCTTTCTGCTGATGACACAGCTATCCTTGCTGCATATCAGGCAGGAAACCTTGACTACGCTGACACGGTTCCTACAGGTGAGATCCAGAACCTGAAGGCAGAGGACTATTTCCACATCATCCCGAACCTGGGCACATATTATGTTGGCTTCAACGTAAACAGCTCCATGTTCGATGGCAAGACACCTACCGAGGCTAACAAGATGCGTAAGGCTCTTGCACTGCTGGTTGACCGTCAGTATATCATCGATACTATCGGCCAGACTGAGCAGGAGATCGCTACATCCTTCATTCCTACAGGCATCAGCGATGGTCACGGCGGACTCTTCAAAGAGAACGATGCGGACTACACATATCCGGATGAGGAATCCAAGGGTTACTTCGGAACAGAGGTCGATGTTGAGGGCGCTGTTGCGCTGCTCAAGGAAGCCGGCTTCGAGTTCGATGAGAACAACATGCTCTCCGCTGAGACACCGATCCACATCAACTATCTGACCAACGATGGAACAGGCCACATTGCTATCGCTCAGGCAATCCAGCAGGATTTCGCTATGATCGGTATCACAATGGATGTCTCTGTTGAAGACTGGCAGACATTCCTGAATGACCGTAAGCAGGGCAACTTCGACGTCGCTCGTCAGGGCTGGCTTGCAGACTATGACGATCCGATCAACATGCTTGAGATGTATTCTTCCGGTTCCGGAAACAACGATTCTCAGCTTGGTAAGTAATGCGGGAAACGTCATAACTTGCGGAAATATCAGTAATAAGTTACAATGGCTCTGCGCTGCAATTGCGGCGCAGAGTTTTTTTGCGCGTTAGCATTGAGCCCTGCACGTTCAGTCACAAAGGCGTTTTGTGAGCTTGCTCACGTGAACGGCTTTGTGATTGAACGTATACGGCGAAAGCCGCGACAGTGAGCATCCGAAGGATGCGTAACTGTCGGCAGGGCTCAAGAAAGCAAGGGAATGCGTTCATATACGGCGAAAATCGTGAGCTTGCTCACGTGAACGGCTTTGTGACTGCTTGTATACAAAAATCATGTGGAATCGCATTGAAATCAAAAAAAGCGCCAAAGAGGTGCTCAAAAAGAATTACTGGGAGTCGGTCATCGTCTATATGATACCGATTCTGTTCGGCGCTGCAATGCAGCTGATGACATGCGCGAGAGCATCGCTGCAGCTGCCGCTGATTTTGGCAGGACTCCTGCTCTCGATTACGATCGGACTGCCGCTTCGCGCAGGACGAGCCGTCTATGCGCTTCACAACAGAGAGGAGAAGGCACAGCCGGCTGACCTGATTTCCGCATTCCGGGAGGGATACGGGCATAAGCTCGGAGTCATGTTCCTGTTCCAGACGCTGATCCTTCTGTGGTCACTTCTGCTGGTCATCCCGGGGATCATCTACGCCTATCACTATATGCTCGTTCCTTACCTTTTGGCTTCCGACCCGCAGATCAGTGCAAAGGACGCGATGAAGAAATCCAGAGAAATGATGGACGGACAAAAGCGCAAGGTATTTTTGCTGGATCTGTCGCTTCTGGGCTGGTTCCTTCTGGAGGTCGTTACTCTCGGCGTTGCCGGCATTTTCTGGGTACAGCCTTACCGGAACCAGATCCGTGCGGAACTCTTTGAGATCTTGATGAAAAATGCCGGTTCTGAAGCAGACGCGGATGAAGAAGGCCTGATCCTGTATGAAGAGGATGAGGATATCGCCGGCGAAGACGCTGAACAGCAGGAAGAATTAGCGGCCGGCAATGACGCAGAACAGCAGGAAGAATCAGCGGCCGGCAATGACGCAGAACAGCAGGAAGAATTAGCGGACGAACAGCCGGAAAAAGAGGAGGAAGCAAAAAACGAAAGATATCTCGATGATACAGTCAGTCTGCCTGTGAAACTCATCGACTTTGAGACTCCCGGGGACAATCAGCTTGATGACGGCGAAGAAGACGAGACTTTTCTGGATGATACGGTCAGCATCCCTGTAAAACTCATTGATTTTGAAACACCAATGGATGAAAGATTTGAGGAAAACACGGAAGACGAGAGCTTTCTGGACGACACGGTCAGCATTCCTGTCAGACTCATCGATTTTGAGGTCTCACAGGAAGAAGAGGATGAGATTTAAAAAAACGTACAGGGATCCATGGCATGGATCTCTGTACGTTTTTTCATAAGTCGCCGGATATGTTTCCCTGATGCGCCTTATTTTACTTAGAAAGCCAGGCTTCCCATCGGATCCCAGGGCTTAAGCTCGATCGGTTCTGCATCAAACTGTGCGGATTCCTCGGCAGTGAAGTATTTTCTGTTGAGCAGGATCTGATAGACAAACTCGGAGAACCACTCATCACTCATGGTGAAATAGCCCTTGTCGCCGTGCTCGTCTCCCCAGCTGTTTTCAACACGCCAGCGGTTGGGGGTCTCGTTGCCGTTTTCGTCTGTGACCAGGTTTACGCCAGTGATGACCATGGCGTGGGTCATAAGGCTCTCGCCGTAATTCAGGCGCTGCTCCTTAGTGAGTGGGAACAATGTCGAGAAGAGCTGCTCCAGCTTCAGACTGTCTGTGGCGAGAATTCCCTTAGCTCTGTCGGAGAACTGGCCGACATCGCTGCCAAACCAGACGACCTCGCCGTTTTTAAGCTGGTCGATGGTAAGGCGCTTGAGCTCCTCAATCGGCAGGTTCAGGTATTTGACGGGATATTTGCCGCCGCGGACGCTGCCAAGGCACTGCACGGTGAAAGTCTTGCCGTAAGGCTTGTCTTTTGTCGGGGCGTTGATCACGGTCACATATTCGTCCAGGTCAAAGCCCACGTACTGCTCATAAAATTCCTGAGGCGTGATGTCGGCGATCCGGATGAACTTTTCGTCTTTGTCCTTTGTCTCCCAGGTAAACTTAACGGGAGGCTTGCCGAGGCAGATGGTGAGCATGCGGTAAACAGTCTCCATCATCTGGTCCTTCATGGCACGCAGCTCATCCATGCCCTTGCCGGCCTCATGTGCGGTGCGGAGCGTGCATGCGAATTCGCGGAGCTTTGTAGTGAGGTATTTCTTCAGTTCCCTGGTGGAAGAGGAGACATTAGATTCGGGATAGACATCCTTGGGAACGACGCCATACTTGGCGACCAGGGAGCGGAACATATCCCACTGTCCGCCGTCACCGACAGGGTCTGTCAGCAGATAAGCGACGACGCGGCCGTCCAGAGGCTCGTCCAGCGTATCCAGGATGTTCTCGAGGAAATAGTTGGATTTTTCCAGTTTATCCCAGAAAAGAGGATAGGACTGGGACAGCTCCATGTTTTTCAGGTTCAGCTTTTTCATGACCTCAAGGCGGAAAACATTGAGGGAGGCAAACATCCAGCAGCGTCCGGACTGTTTCTGGTTGCAGACATCGCCGGATTCCACGTTGACGGAATAGGCATGCAGGTACTTTGCTGCCGCTGCGCTGTTCCTTGCCGATGCGATAATGCCGTTCTCTACGACGGCATCCATAGCCACCTGGCTGCGCGGGTCCAGGTCGAAGGCTGCGGAGAAATTCTGAAGATCCTCACAGGATATGAATTCTTTCATAATGACGGGCTCCTTCCATGGTATTTGATAACAAAGATATGCGCCGCGTTTAATAATAGCACTTTTCCGCACTCTTGTAATGCCTGAGTGTCATAATGCATCAGCAGAGCCCTGTTTTGAGGGAATCTTCGTTTAAAAACCCAATTGCAGGGAGCGCGGGAATCTATTAAAATTATGTTTTCAGAGATGATGCTGATGTTATTTTAACAGCCTAAGCAAACGATCATTCAATCGGAGGAAATCATGGCGAATATCGAAACAATGCTGCAGGAGATCAGTTACCCCGGAAGAGGGATCCTCATCGGGAAGAGCTCAGATGGGAAAAAGGCAGTGTGTGCCTATTTCATCATGGGCAGGAGCGAAAACAGCCGCAACCGTGTCTTCATCGAGGATGGCGTGGGGATCCGCACGCAGGCATTTGATCCCGCAAAAATGAAGGATCCGAGCCTTATTATCTATGCCCCCGTGCGCGTTCTTGGAAACACGACGATCGTCACAAACGGTGACCAGACAGATACCATTTATGAGGGCCTTGAGAAGGGCCTGACCTTTGAACAGTCCCTGCGCAGCCGCACCTTCGAGCCGGACGGCCCCAACTATACACCCAGGATCTCCGGAGTCATGGAGGTCGCTGACGGCCAGTACTGCTATGCTATTTCCATCTTAAAGAGCAACAACGGCGATCCTTCCTGCACACAGCGCTTTACATTCTCCTATGATGTGCCGAAGGCCGGCGAGGCAAGATTCATCTCCACTTACCAGGGGGATGGAAATCCGCTTCCTTCCTTCGCAGGAGAGCCTGTCTGCATCGAGTTTGCAGACGATGCATTTACAGCAGATATCGATACGTTCATCGGCCGGATCTGGAGTGCCCTCAACGAGGACAACAAGGTATCCCTGTTTGCGAGATTCATTGATATCGAGACCGGCGAGGTCGAGAGCCGGATCCTGAACAAGAACCAGTAAGAAGTCTGTCACAAAGTTTACACGACATAAACCGGCGTCTGGCAGCCTTGTTGCGGCAGTCAGACCGACAACTACAGAATCAGGAGAGAATACATGAACGAAATGCAGTTAAAATACGGATGCAACCCCAACCAGAAGCCTGCCCGCGTTTTTATGGAGAACGGACAGGACCTGCCGATCAAGGTGTTAAACGGCCGTCCCGGATATATCAACCTGTTGGATGCCCTGAACGGATGGCAGCTGGTCAATGAGTTAAAGCGCGCGACTGGAAAAGTTGCCGCCACCTCCTTCAAGCACGTCAGCCCCGCCGGCGCAGCGATCGGCCTTCCCCTGACAGAGGTCGAGGCAAAGATCTACTGGGTTGAAGACTTGGTCAAGGACCAAGGAGAACTGACACCCCTTGCAAGTGCATATGCGAGAGCAAGAGGGGCGGACAGAATGAGCTCCTTCGGAGATTTCATTTCCCTGTCTGATGTCTGCGATGTCTGCACAGCCAGGCTCATCTCCAGAGAGGTGTCCGACGGTGTGATCGCACCCGGATACGAGCCTGAGGCGCTGGAGATCCTCTCCCGCAAGAAAAAGGGCGGCTACTGTGTCCTGGAGATCGATCCCGACTATGTTCCGGAAGAGCTGGAGCGCAAGCAGGTCTACGGAATCACCTTCGAGCAGGGCAGAAACAACCTGGTCATCGACGCGGATATGTTCACCAACATCGTGACAGAGAACAAGGATCTGCCCAAAGAGGCAGTCGATGATCTTGCGATCGCGATGATCACACTGAAATACACGCAGTCCAATTCCGTCTGCTATGTCAAGGGCGGACAGGCGATCGGCATCGGCGCAGGACAGCAGTCCCGCATCCACTGCACGAGACTGGCCGGCTCCAAGGCGGACAACTGGTATCTGCGCCAGGCGCCTCAGGTCCTGAACCTGCCTTTCAAGGAGGGGATCCGCCGCGCCGACAGAGACAACGCGATCGACCTCTATATCGGTGAGGATTATATGGATGTCCTGGCTGATGGAAAGTGGGAGAATATCTTCACAGAGAAACCGGCTGTCTTCACCCGCGAGGAGAAGAGAGCATGGCTGGACGGCAACACAGGCGTTGCGCTCGGATCGGATGCTTTTTTCCCGTTCGGCGACAACATCGAGAGAGCCTTCCGCAGCGGCGTTCAGTACGTTGCAGAGCCCGGCGGATCTGTCCGCGATGACAACGTCATTGAGGCAGCCAACAGCCACAATATGGTCATGTGCTTCACAGGACTGAGACTTTTCCACCATTGATTTTGTAGGAATGGGACAGGGTGACAGACCCTTTTGTCCCAAAAAAGTGGGACAGGGTGACAGACCCTTTTGTCCCACTTTGATCCTTTATGATCGTATCTGCAGGAGAAATTGAATTTATGAGAATCGGTACCGGATATGACGTCCACCGGCTCGTCGAGGGCAGAAAATGTATCATCGGCGGCGTGGAGATCCCATATGAGAAGGGGCTTCTGGGTCATTCCGACGCAGACGTGCTGCTGCATGCCATCAGCGACGCGCTGCTGGGAGCTGCGGCGCTGGGAGACATCGGGAAATGGTTTCCCGATACAGATCCCGAATGGGAAGGGGCCAATTCCCTGAAGATCCTGGAGAAAGTCGGGGAAATGCTGGAGGAAAACGGTCTTCTGATCGAGAATATCGATTCTACGATCATCGCTCAGGCGCCGAAGATGCGTCCGCACATCGACCAGATGCGCGCAAATATCGCAGAGGCGCTGCATCTGGATCTTTCTCAGGTAAGCGTAAAGGCGACAACAGAGGAGCATCTGGGATTTACAGGCCGGGGCGAAGGAATATCCGCGCAGGCTGTCTGTATGCTGGCTTCTCCGATGGATATGTTCTCGCAGGATGTCAGCGGCTGCTCCTCCTGCGGCGGGTGTCCGATGCAGAATAACAGACAATTGTAAAAATAGCTGATTTTCAGGAATTTAGATGGGCTGGTTGAATAATATAAAAGAAGAGATCAAGGTCGTGCGGGACAGGGATCCGGCGATGCATTCGGACTTGGAGGTATTTCTGTATGGCTCTTTCTGGGCTATGCTGGCTTACAGAAAAGCGCACAGACATTATCTGAAAGGCCATTATTTCCGCGCCAGGTGGATCAGCCAGAGGGCGGTCCGCAGGACAGGGATCGAGATCCATCCCGGAGCGGAGATCGGAAAAGGCTTCTTTATCGATCACGGGACGGGAGTTGTCATCGGAGAGACGACGATCATTGGCGACAATGTGACGCTGTATCAGGGGGTTACCCTCGGCGGTACCGGCAAGGAACAGGGAAAGCGCCATCCTACCGTCGGCAACAATGTCATGATCGGCTCGGGGGCTAAGGTCCTTGGCTCGTTCAAGATCGGTGATAACGTGAAAATAGCGGCCGGCGCCGTCGTTTTGCAGGAGGTGCCGCCGAACTGTACGGTCGTCGGCGTACCGGCAAGAGTCGTCAAAATGACGCAGCCAAACAGCAACGACCTCGACCAGATCCATTTCCCGGATCCGGTCAAGACAGATATCGAGAATCTCAATCACGGCCAGTCGGCACTGACCAATCGCCTGCTGGAGCTTGAGGATGAGCTCCGCAGAGAACAGGTGATCTGCAGGAAACTGGAAGAAAATGTGGACAGGCTGCAGGCAGCGATCCTGCAGGGAGCAGATCTGCCGGAATAAACACAAATCGGAGGTTATGATGGAAATCTACAATACAGAAACAAAAAGACTGGAAGAGTTCAAACCCATTACACCCGGAGAGGTGAAGATGTATGTTTGCGGCCCCACCGTCTACAATCTGATCCATATTGGCAATGCCAGGCCGATGATCGTGTTTGATACAGTCCGCAGGTATTTTGAGTATAAAGGCTACAAAGTCAACTATGTCTCCAACTTCACCGACGTCGATGACAAGATCATCAAGAAGGCAAATGAAGAGGGCGTTGACAGCAGTGTGATCTCGGAGCGCTACATCGAGGAATGCAAGAAGGATATGGCATCCCTTAACGTCAAGCCCGCGACGGTCCACCCGAAGGCGACGGAAGAGATCGGCGGAATGATCGAAATGATCCAGTCCCTGATCGACAAGGGCCATGCTTATGTGGCAGAGGATGGTACAGT
>JAFTFD010000321.1 GCA_017449745.1 Lachnospiraceae bacterium | reverse complement strand
GAGGCTTACGTCGACATAGACAACGGGGAAGCCTTCGTGGACGGCATGAATGTCAGCCCCTACGAGAAGGGAAACATCTTCAACCGCGATCCTATGCGCAGGAAGAAGCTCCTGCTTCACAAAAATGAGATCAGGAAGCTTGCCCAGCAGGTACAGGCCAAGGGATATACGATCGTGCCACTTCAGGTATAGTTAAAAAACGGCCGGTGCAAAGTGGAGATCGGTCTTGCCCGAGGCAAACATAACTATGACAAGCGGGATGATATCCGCAAAAAAGATCTTCGCAGAGAGACGGAGCGCGATTACAAATCGCAGCTTAAGATCTGATGCTGGATTCATCTTTTGTTGTGCTGGTTTGCAAAAGCCAGATTTCCTGAGTTAAAAGGTGAAGTGAATAGTAACAAGATAGAAGAGAATTCATAATAATTTATATTTTTTACATTGAAAAAGTGTTATTATAAATTATAATAAGTTTGAGCGGATAATTCCGTTCTGATTTGGGTTAGTAAAGGTTTCGACAGGGATCTTGAAAGCGGAGAAGCTATCCGACGCCGATCGTCAAACGGCAAACCTAAATATAAACGCTAACAATAATAAATTAGCTCTGGCTGCTTAATCGCACCAGCGTCGCCTCATCGGCACCTGTACCGGTGAGATACGGCGTCATCTATGCAGGAAACGACGCAGAGAGGGCTTCGGATCTGCGGGCGTATCAGAAGCTACCGACGTTATGAGAGAGTCTGCTCTCTTGTGACATGAGGGAAAGGGCCTTAGGCCGGAACAGCAGACTGTGATAGGAGAAGTACGCCGGAGGGGTTTTTGGACACGGGTTCGACTCCCGTCTAATCCATACTGACCATCAAAAGAGCCTGCAATTGTAACTGTTCATGTTCATCGAACGTGAACAGTTACAAGGCGGCTGGCAATGGAATTTTTCCATCGGAAAGGGCCAGCCGCCCGAGCTCATGTACGTGATCATACGCCCTCAGCAGTAAATGCTTCGGGCTACAGTATAGTTACCTGTAATTTCAGTGAATTGCTGGAATCACAGGTTTTTTTGTTATTTTTGTGACCTCTGCGCCTTTTCTTCTGTCATAATAGATAAAGAAGCAATTCACCTGAGCGCCCGGGGAAATTAGTGAGAAAAATATGGAAGACGAAAAGATCATAGATCTGTATTTTATGAGATCTGAGGAGGCGATCACACAGACAGACGTCAAATACGGCAGATACTGTCACACGATCGCGTTCAATATACTGTACAGCAGGGAAGATTCCGAAGAGTGCGTCAATGATTCCTGGCTGCACGCATGGAATGCCATGCCTCCGCAGCGGCCGGGGATCCTCTCTGCGTTTCTCGGAAAGATCACGAGGAATCTGGCTTTAAATATGTATGAGAAATATAACGCGAAAAAACGCGGAGGCGGAGAGACCGCAGCAGCGCTGGAAGAACTTGAGGAGTGTGTTCCGTCTGGAAATACGGTGGAACAGGAAATTGAGAACATGGCACTGTCCCGGACTTTTGACCGGTTTCTCGCAGCTCTTCCGGAGCGGTCCAGAAAGATCTTTGTCCGCAGATACTGGTATGTGAGCCCTGTCAAAGAGATCGCGGATGATCTGGGAATGACGGAGAGCAACGTCAAAATGACACTTTTGCGGACCAGAAAACAGTTCCGCACATTCCTGGAGAGCGAAGGGATCGTATTATAGAATGCCTTCGTTTGCACTACGGCATGGGGTATAACATGGAAAACACAAAAGATCAGAAAAAAGCCGGAGCGGAACTGCTGCTCAGGGAATTCGGCAAAATAGACGAGCAATATATTGAAGAGGCCGCACCTGTCGCCAAACTGCAAGGAAATGGGCAGAAAGTTAAGAAAAGAGTCCTTCCTTTCTCCGGACAGATCATACGGTTTGCAGGAACAGCTGCGGCGGCAGTCATAGTTCTTTATGCCGCGTTTGGGATCCTGCAGATCGTAAGGCCGAAGGGAGCGGCAAGTTCTTCCCAGTCGGTCACGACATCCGGAGGAACGGCTAAGGAAATGTATGATACTGCTGCAGATGAATTCCCTGCCGAAGAAGCTGCAATAGCCGAAGAAGCACCTGCAGCGGGATATGAATATTCGGAAGAAGCTACGGAGGAACCGGTCGACGAAGCGGTGGAGGAATCTGCGGAAGAATGGAATGCTGCTGAAGCCCCGGAAGCAGCTGCCGCTGTGACGCAGGAAGCGTCTGCGCCGGATCAGGATGCAGGTTATGCAGCTACGGAAGCTGCCCCCGGGGACAGTCTGGAATCCGGGGAGGTGCCTGTTGAATCCGCGGAAGAGGATATTCAGACTGACGGGACTGACGCAATAGCATCCCAGGAGAACAGCTTTGCGGCAAAGGCTGCCACGGAATCACTGAGAAGTATGGACAGCTTTGAGAATTTGGAAGAGGCACAGGCAGCTGCAGGCTTTTTCGTCAGCGCTGATCTGCAGGGAGCAGACGTATTAACTTATGGGGCAGTCGCAGGAAGACTTCTGAATATTCAATACGATGGCAGCAATGCCTACGGAATCCTGGACATCACCGTGGAGAGGATCACCGGGCAGACGTCCAGATACAGGGATCTCGCCATAGCAGCAGCCAGCCATGCAGAGTATGACACGGAGACGGCAGCGCTTGATGCAGCAGACAGGAAATATATTCTCAGGAAAGATTCTGCGAGCGGTATCAGCGAGCTTCTCTGGAATGATTCGGATTATGCATACGCTGTCATCTTTACAGATCCAACTGTAAAACCCGAGACACTTATGGATGCCATCAAGGCAGAATAAAACAGAACAATACAGGAACAGGCAGCAAGTGACACTGGTGTAAAAAAATGATAAGATAGAACGGTATATCCTCAAAGATCTGCGGATCGAGCCGCAGAAAAAAAAGAAAAAGGGGGCCG
>JAFTFD010000025.1 GCA_017449745.1 Lachnospiraceae bacterium | reverse complement strand
GCCACATAGAGGATCATCGGAAGGCCGAAGCTTGCGATGCTGGAGACTTTCAGTCCGGTGAACTGCAGGGCGACAAAGAACACAAGCGAGACACAGGCGATGATGATGCATCTGCGCGTCCAGGTGACGATCGCTCTCATAGCGCCGTGTTTACCTGCATATCTTGCGCCGAACATGGCGAAAATAATGGACGGAAGCATACTGACCATCGTCAGGATCGTGGACATTCCCATGTTGCCGATCAGGATGCCGGCCAGCATGGTCGTGATAACGCCCTGGGAGGAAGAGATCTGCGCGATCTTGTCGGAGGACTGTGCGACGATGTAGCACTGGAGCGGCTTGTTGTCCTTGAGGACCTCGATCATGTCTTTGATCTTAAGGGGCTCCTGCTTGACAGCGCTCTTGTAGTATTCGGGCTTGTCATACTCGGAAATGCCGATCGAGACAAGGATGACGCCGATGAAGCCCAGGAGCATGAAGAGCTTCGCGACGGCTGACATGAAAGCCAGGTTGATCTCACCGCCGAACATGGGCAGCATGACGACATTCGTTACGATGGAGAGAACGACCGGTACGAGGTAGTTGAAGGCTGTGACCCAGACGCCGATCGTAGGTCTCTGCCTGGGATCATTGGTCATGATCGCGGGCAGGGTCTGCGCTGTCATGTTCTGTGCCGTATAGCCGATGATGTACATGACATACAGAATGACATAGACGACCAGTCCGGCGGCACCGCTGAGTCCTCTCTTGGCAGCACCGTCATACATCAGCAGCAGGGCGATCGCTTCGAGGAGGAAACCGCCGATCAGCAGGATGCGAAGACGTCCGAATTTGGTATCTACTTTATCGTAAACCAGCGCCAGCAGCGGATCCGTGATCGCGTCGAGGACGCGGGAACCTGTAATGATCGCGCCGGCCGTAACGGCTGTGATCGCGAAACCTACACCTGCGATATAGCTGGCATAGCTGTTCATCAGGCTGTATACGGTCATTCCGCAAAGAGCATTCGTCGCATACAGAATGATCTGCCACAATTTTGCGCGGCGGTACTGGACTCCGTCGATCTCACTCTGGTTCCGTTTTTCCTTAGACATAACTATTCCCCTTTCTCATCTGAAAGAAAACCATGTTTTTTCAACGTTTCTGCGGTTATTTTACTGAAAGGAAAGGGGACGGTAAATACAATTATTTTGTAAAAGTTACAAAAATTAGCCTTGCCGCAGTGTTTTTCTGAAGTCCTTCCTGTACTGCGCCGGCGAGCATCCCATAAGATCATGGAAGCTCTGAATAAAATAGTTGACCGTATTAAAAGCAAGCTGTTCCGAGATCTCGCTCACGCTCTGGTCCGTGCTCTCCAGCAGCATCTTTGCCCTCTCTATTCTGGCGCGGCGTATATAGCAGCTGACGGACATTCCGGTCTCCTTTTTAAACTTTTCCGTGAGGTAATACTCCGTATATCCCACCAGGGATGCCAGGTCAGATGCCCGGATCTTTCTGCCGAGGTTCAGCTCGATATAGTCGCAGCACTTCTGCACGGCATGGGAGCAGCCCGGAACAGCGTGCAGTTCATGTACCCGGCAGATAAAATCGTGATACATCGCGATGGCCAGTTCCGAGAGCTCCCCGGAATCCCTGCAGTCCTCCACAGACTGGATGTACGAATCGCCCAGCGCATAGGCGATCTCCGGGGAGAGTCCCCCTTCCATGGCCGCCCTGCATACGAGGCTGGTAAAAACAATAATACTGGTCTTGTTCTGCCGGAGCGGATCCCTGCCCCTGATCGGCACGCCCGGGCTCAGCTGCATACTGTTATGCAGAACGCTCTGGTAATTGATATCGCCTTTTCGCACCATATCCAGCATTGCACGCTCCGCCAGATAGATCCGGTTCCTGTCCCTCTCTCCTGCGGTCGAAAATCCGTTTACGCCGCTTCTTGAGGAATCAGCGGTCACCGCTTCCATGCCGAGCTGCTGGCCGGTCAGCATGTTGTGGATCATGATCACATAGCGGCTGAAAACAGCGTACGTCATGACCGGCAGGTCTGTCACGGCTCCCAGCAGCTTTTTGGACCATGCCGCTCTCTCCTGGCTGTCGATATACGGATGCAGGGCATCGTAGATCTGCTGCTGCGTAAGCCTCGCATAAAATACGGGACCGATCACAAAGACCAGCCTGCGGCTTCGCTCCGCCTCGTAGGTCAGCGCCCACTGCATTCCAATGGGCGAGCCGATGATGAGCGGAGTGCTGTTCTCCTTTTTTTCAGCATATTCCAGCAGCTTTGTAAGCCCGCCGAAAATCTCAAACGTCTCGTTCATCAGATCCTGTTTTTCAGCCGGGCAGGAGGATGCGATCAGCTCTCCCTCCGCCTTATAGCACCAGATATAAAACTTTTCGCTCCTTGGAATCAGGGTCTGCAGCATGCGCAGATTCTGTTCTTCCTGTGTGATCCTGTCTGCCATCTATGCTCTCCTTTTCATTATTATGATGCTAAGGTCAAAAGGCAGAAAAGTATGCCGTGCTTGCACGAGCGGACTTTTCTATCTTTTGACCGCCCGACATGAGCAAGGAGCAATTTGCTTGTATTTACAGGCAAATTTGCGGATTGCGAATGCTCGG
>JAFTFD010000024.1 GCA_017449745.1 Lachnospiraceae bacterium | reverse complement strand
CTGAATGCCGTCATAGGCCAGCAGGGCCGGTGTCAGATTTTTCGTGAGGTCCATATGCGCGAATCGCTCGGCGTTCTGCCGGGCGATCTTATCGTTGCAGGCCCAGAGCGCTTTCTTCTCCTCGTAGGAGAGGCTCCGGATCCATTCCTTCAGAAACTCTGCGCGGTCAGTGAAGACCGGCAGTTCCGTGCAGGTAAAGGAATCCGTGTCTACCCGCATTTGCTTGGCCGGGGAGATGATGATTCTCATGCCTTCAGGCCCTTATAAAACTCCACTGCCTTCCGGACCTCATCCTCCGTCGGGTGTCCTTTGGCGATTCCGCCCACCAGCTTGAACGGTCCAAAAGTGTCATATCCCTGACAACGGAATTCCCCGATCTCAGGACAGTTCTTTCCCTGCGTGACATCACGGATTCCTTTCAGAAAATCGCCCTTCGGCGCTCCATGTGTATAGATGAAGAATACCGGCTTTTCATCCGGAAGATTTTTCTCCGCATACGCAATGATCTGCTTCGCAAAACTACTGTAGTAAATGCCGGAAGCAAACCCGATCCGGTCATAACCGGAGAGATCCGCGTCCTTATCTGCCGTCACATCGATCAGATCCACATCTGCCGCTGCCACAATGGCATCGAGCAGTTTCTTTGTATTGCCGTGGTGTTTGGAATAATAGACGATTGCTGTTTTCATTTTCCTGACTCCTGATTCTTCAATATCCGCAGCGTTTTCTCATCCGGCTTGCCGTCGAAAAACTTATCCAATACAGCCTGAAATGTCCCGCAGTCCGGATCTACTGCCTGAAACAGTGTCATACACGACCGCAGCTTCAGATCATCCGGATAGCCCATGACATACTCCGCATCATTCGTTTCCAGAGAAAGCAGGGCATCACACAATTCCAGCAAATGTGTGCGCAGTGTCTCGTTTGCCAGATATTCTTTTGCTTCAACCAGATCCCGGATGGCATATTGTCTGGATGTCGAGGTCATGCCAAGACCGATGATCTGAGGGATCTCCCACCAGGACCAGTGGGATGCTTTATACCCATTCTGCAGTTCCCGCAGAGCGGAAGCATGTGAGCGTTCCTGGGCTTTGGTGTATCTAGATATATTACTCATAGTATCTCCGATTGTTGTGCTAATTGAATCATTTCCTTATAACCATTAACCGCATCATCCGGCCCTTCGATCCGGATCTTGCCTCCCCACTGGAATACCCAGCTGTAGAAAGTGGGAGAGGTGCAGACCTTCACTTTCGTACGGAAGTGCTCCGGATCTGCTTTCTTGACAGTGATATCCATTCCGAACTTATCCAGAACACCCTTCATGACTTCGTTGGCACAAAGGAGGGTCACTTCCTCTGGCTCCTCGTTGTCATACATACGGAAGACTTCCCGGGTATAGCGTGCCACATCGAAATCCTCTGGCACCGGCTGTGCATCCTCCTGTAGGATGTCTGGTGTTTTCAGGATCCGATCCACACGGTAGGTCCGTGTTTCTTCCTGGTCATGATTCCAGCCGACTAAGTAATAATAGTCACCGTTCCAGATCAGGGTATACGGACTGACGATATAAGGCTTTCCATCGTTCCGCAAGATCTGTTTTTTCCGACCATCAAAGTCCGTGTAGAGGAAAGAGATCTGCTTTCCGGAATTGATCGCTTCGTTGATGGCGTCAACGATGTAATACCCCTTTTCATTCGCGGATCTGACTCGGCCGGAAGTGTGCAGATTCCTCTTAAGCTTCGCGGCACTGGTTTCGCTGGTCAGCTTCAGAAGCTTTTCCACAAGCAACCGGCTTTTCTTTTCCGTAATGAACTTGGCGGACTCCACAGCATCAATAAGGATTTTCAGCTCCGGAAGTTCAAAATTGCTGTTCTCCAGATAGTATTTGTTCTGACGAGAACGTCTGGCGTGGACATCGAAGCCGGCCGCCTTCAGCATCTCAATATCACCCGGCACGGTCGTCCGGTGCATGGTAATGCCATGCTCTTTCTCCATGATGTTCCGGATCTGGTTGGTCGTCAGCTGATGATCCGCGTCGGTATGTTGCAGAAGTAGCTGATACATATACAGGACGCGCAGACGGATGTCATTCCAGTTTAGGTTCGGATCGACCTCGATCGTAGTGGCTGTCTTCTTTTCATCCTGATCTGCCTTGATCACGGCAGCAATGGTTTCTGCAGCGAGGCGGGAACCTGCTTCACTCGGATGCTGGCCATCCTCCGCATACAGTTCCAGAGAATCGGCCAGTTCATAGAATCTCTGTCCGACCTTTGCGATCAGCACATCGTTCTGATCCGCTGCTTCGCGGTAGGCGTCGTGCAGCCCCTGTGCCATCTCGTCATAGCTCATATCCATATCTGCCATGGCCTGGCTGCCTTTCTGATAAGCCCAAGTGGCAAATAGAAGAGGAGAGGCACCTTCCTCCTTGATCCAGGCACAGAGCCGGCCGGCATTTTTCAGAAATGAATTCCGTGAAGTGACTGGCCCGTTACTCATTTCCTGCAGGATCACATAATCCCAGAATTCGTTTTCCAGGGCAGCCTGTGTTTTGGCGCCGATCTTTGTTTTCGGATTGAGCTGCTCCGCCAAACGGGCACCGCCGCGGGTGTGATGCACGACCTCCGCACCGGTAAGCTCTGCCAACATGGCGGGCATATTATTAGCAAATGTAAAGCTGTTGCCAAGCATTAGAATACGCATAGTATGTTCCTCTACCTGTTAGCATGCAGCTTAAAGTTCTCAGCAAAATCCAGTTTCTCGTTTGCAGGGAAGACATACGTCGTACAGTCATTAAAGCCGCATTCTTTTGCGAATTTTGCAAGTCTTTCCAGCTTTTCCAGGTCGTCTTTGAAGTCAGTCTCATCCTTATAGAAACAGGTAGGCAGTTCGAAGCCTGCTGCCTTGAGATTATACCTCTCGAGAAGCTCTTTGATTTTCTGTTTTCCCAAAGCTTCCTCATTCTCGATATTAACGAAGATACCTTCGAAGCGATTTGCTGCCGCAATGGGCGCGGAAATTTCGAGATTTTCCTGGTGACTGATGTGGATCGGTGAAAATGCCCGGTACATGGGAGCTCCTTTCTTTGCATTAATCGCTTAAGACTGCGTTAACTTCCACAGAACTTCTGTGTTTCTTCTCCGAAGTATGTATCCAGTTTCTTCCTGATAGTGGTTACGCGGTCCATATAGATTCTGCTGTGATCAGGAAGGCCTTCGTTTAAGCAGGCGACATACACAATCAGTGTTGAAAACATAGAAGTCTGGTCTTTCTTATCTTGGAATCTTGTTTCGATCAGTTTCTTGTCTGCCAAAATGGTCGCAATGACGTTTTCCTGTAAGGGCAGTCCTTTGATGTCATCGTCAGAAGAATTCTTAACTGCATCGATGATATTACTGATCTGCGTGGTATAGGAATCCACTGGGGTTTCGCCATTCAGCAAGGGCAGTACTATTTCTGATGCTGCGGTAATCGATTAGTATAGCGTCATGTTGTTCTCCGGCTTTTGCTAATAATAGTATCCAATTTACAGTATAAAGTCTTTTGTTTTTGTTTTATAAACATGCGTAGGATCTTTGCCGACTTCTTCATCCCTGCGGAACATATAGCAGTGTTTACAGCCGGTAGAAACGCGTGTGCATCCGTGCCAGAGATTCCAGGTGATGATCTCCGGTGCCCTGTCATCTGTCTGATCAAACATGGATATCTGTTCATACATAGCTGCTGTTCACCTCTTAGCATGATGACATTTACACGAATTATCT
>JAFTFD010000320.1 GCA_017449745.1 Lachnospiraceae bacterium | reverse complement strand
TCAAATCTGCTTTTCTATTCGCTTTGATGTGTATATAATAGCTGATTGTATGGTTTCGGGAGTTTCAAAAATAATACAGGAAACCTTCAACAATAACATAAGAAAACAAGGAAAGTAAAACTATGACCAAGAACTACAGCCGCACAAAACTGGCCTGCTATTTAGGCTTCGTGACACAGGCGATCTGCGCGAATTTTGCGCCGCTCCTGTATCTGACCTTTTACAGAACATACGGCATTTCTCTCTCTGACCTTGCCCTGATCTCGACCGTTTTCTTTTTAACGCAGCTGATCGTGGACTTTATCTGCGGAAAATTCGTCGACAGGATCGGCTACCGCGTCTGCATCATCCTGGCAGAGGTTCTCTCCGGGGCAGGTCTTGCCATGCTCTCTTTTGTCCCTGATCTGTTTCCCCGTCCTTTTATCGGGATCCTGCTGTGCACAGTCACCTATGCCATCGGCAGCGGCCTGATCGAAGTTCTCTGCAGTCCGATCATCGAGGCCTGTCCGTTTAAGGATAAAGCAAAAATGATGAGCTTCCTGCACTCCTTCTACTGCTGGGGATCCGTGGGAGTTATCCTGGGTTCTACCTTGTTTTTTGCCGTTTTCGGAATAGAGCGCTGGAGGATCCTTGCCTGCCTCTGGGCTCTGATCCCGCTCTATGATGTCTATAATTTTATCACCTGCCCGATCGAGCCGATCGTCGCGGAAGGAGAGAGCATGACCATGGGCGAACTCCTCCGGACGAAGATCTTCTGGCTCTTTATCGTCCTCATGGTCTGTGCCGGAGCTTCCGAGCTGTCCATGGCGCAGTGGGCTTCCGCTTTTGCGGAATCCGCGCTTCATGTTTCGAAATCCGTCGGGGATCTGGCCGGTCCCTGCGGTTTTGCCATCCTGATGGGGCTCAGCCGTCTCTGGTACGGCAAATACGGCGAAAAAATGGACCTGACCATTTTCATGATCGGGTCCGGTATTCTCTGCCTTTGCAGTTATCTTCTCGCAGGTCTCGCCCAGCAGCCTCTGCTGGGTCTCCTGGGATGTATTATGTGCGGATTTTCTGTCGGCATCATGTGGCCGGGTTCCATCAGCATTTCCTCAAGCCGCCTTCCGAAAGGAGGAACGGCGCTGTTTGCCCTGCTCGCGCTGGCAGGTGACCTTGGGGGCTCCATCGGGCCTTCTATCGTCGGCAATATTTCCCAGGCGGCCGGTGAAAACATAAAGGCCGGCATCCTCTCTGGACTTATTTTCCCCGTCGTCCTGGTCATCAGCGTAATCTCGCTTCGGCGGATCAATAGCGCAGAGCGGGGCTGATATCTCACATTACAAGGGCATGAGCTAAGAATCAATATAAGGGCATGAGCGCGGTCTCATGTCCTTTTTATTGGCTTTTTTGTCGCCCTTTTTGTTACCCTTTCAGCAACATCTTTTGCAGTACTTTTCATGATCCGCTTTCGCTGCGACCCTGTTTTTCTCAGTATTCCGTCTCCGGTCTTTCCGTCAGGCCATACATATCCATGAACCTTTTCAGGTCCTCTTCGCTCCTTATCAGCATCTCTTCGTGAAAAGCCCCGCCGCCGTCCAGATCCTTAAATCCTGCGGCCGTCTCTCCCGTGCAAATACTCTTGTGCAGCATGGGTTTCTGTGTATTGGGATCATAACTCTTTGTCTTTTTTCTCTGGAAAAACATGGCAGTGCCCCTCCTCCTTTATCTTTATTTCTGTCATAATATTTATTTCCATCTGTTTTCCTATTGTATCACTGAGTTATCAGGGTCAAAAGATGTCATTACATGACATTTCGGTTCTCATAATATAAAATGTAATGATGACAAGGTCAAAAGGCAGAAAAGCATGCCGTGCCCGCACGAGCAGGCTTTTATATCTTTTGGCCGCACGACATGAGCAAGCAGCAATTTGCCTGCCTGTCATTTGACTGAAGGAGGAACATCTATGTCTGATAAAATGATCTGCAGCCCTTATCTACCCGGCTGGGAATATATCGCTGACGGCGAGCCGCATGTCTTCGGAGACAGGTTATATATCTTCGGCTCCCATGACAGATTTAACGGAAAGCGTTTCTGCATGAATGATTATGTCGGCTGGAGCGCTCCGCTGAAGGATCTTTCCGACTGGCAATACGAAGGAGTAACTTTCCGGAAAGATCAGGATCCGGATAACAGGGACGGGAAAAACGAACTGTGGGCGCCTGACGCTGCCTGCGGCCCGGACGGACGATACTATCTTTATTATTGCCTTGCCAACTATCCGAAGATCGGGGTCGCTGTCTGTGACAGGCCGGCAGGACAATACGAATTTCTCGGGTACGTACATGATTCGAACGGCAATATTCTCGGGCAGCGCGACGGTGATATCTGGCCTTTTGATCCGGCGGTCCTGGTAGATGACGGTCACATTCACCTTTATGCCGGGCAGGGACCTCTGGACCTGAAAATGGCAAAAAAACAGGCCAAAACGCACAAGTTTACCTGCCACATGGAACTGGAACCGGATATGGTGACGCTAAAGACAGAGCCAGTTCCCCTGATTCCAAGTGTAACAAATTCCGCCGGTACGGGATTTGAAGGACATGAATTCTTTGAGGGCAGTTCGATCCGCAAATTCGATGGAAAATACTATTTTATTTATTCCTCCATCCGCTGCCATGAACTGTGCTGGGCAGTTTCCGATCGTCCGGACGGCGGTTTTCACTATGGCGGAACACTGGTCTCCAACGGCGATATCGGTCTCGAAGGCGATATTCCGTTTAGTTTCACCTCCAAAGCGAACCCCGGAGTCAGGAATTATATCGGCAACAATCACGGGAGCGTGGAGAAGATCGGCGATGCCTACTATGTCTTCTATCATCGCCAGACAAACCGTCACATGTACTCCCGGCAGGCATGCGCAGCGCGGATCCGGTTTGAGAACGGGGAATTCAGGCAGGCAGAGATGACCAGCTGCGGCCTGGCTGATCAGCTGCCGGGAAAAGGATATTTTGAAGCGCGTATCGCCTGCCAGCTGTACTCTGCGGAAGGGGCACTTTTCTCAGTTCACCCAATGGTCCAAAATAAAAAGCATCCTGCTTTCACCCAGGACACCTCTGACGGCCAGAGCGGTGAGCAGTATATCTCCAACATGCGAAACGGTGCTTCAGCCGTATTCAAATATTTTGCGCCCGCTGAAATATCACAGATCAGGCTCACTGTCCGCGGGAAAGGGAAGGGACAGATCCAGGTCTATGTAAATGACCAGCCTGCTGCTGCGGTCGACGTGATTCCATCCAAAGACTGGACCACGATCAGCGCACCTTTTACACCTGCTTCTGAAAAATATTCTCTTCGCTTTACTTTCGAGGGGCAGAAAGCCGTAGATTTTAAGGCATTTGAATTACTGTAACGGATCCTTGTTCCGGAACTTTCCGGTTAAATGACTTATGATGACGGCACCTTTTGGCAGGTGAAACAGTATATTATACAGGGGAATTAGTGTGAAAAATATGCTGATGCATATTTTTCATCACTTGATTTGAGCCGCAAGCGCCTCAAATCGCAATTCAGGAGAAACGCAGCACTTCGTGCAGACGCGATTTCTCCTGTGCGATACCTTCGCTGACGCTACGGCATGGGGATTTTGTATGTCCAGAGTAAAAGGCGATCACCAGAAACTGAAAATGCTGTTTCTGGCTAAAATATTTTCGGAAGAAACAGATGACGAGCACCGGCTCACTCTTCCGCAGATCACGAAAAGACTGGATCGCTATGGCGTTAACGCTGACAGAAAAACACTTTACCAGGATTTTGAAGAACTTCGCACCTTTGGTCTGGATATCTTAAGTGAGCGGGACGGCAGAGAAACTTATTACTGGATGGGCGCCCGGGATTTTGAGCTCTCCGAGCTCAAGCTCCTTGTAGACTCTGTCCAGTCGGCCAAATTTATCACCGACGGAAAATCTAAAGAGCTCATCGACAAACTGGAGACTCTGACCAGCCGCCACCTTGCCACCCAGCTCCAGCGCCAGGTCATGATCTCCGGGCGTGTGAAGACCATGAATGAGAGTATCTATTACAACATAGACAAACTCCATCAGGCCATCAGTGAGAATGTACAGATCCGCTTCCACTATTTTCAATGGAACGTGAAGAAAGAGATGCAGCTGCGCAGAAATGGCGAGTGGTATCAGATCAGCCCCTGGGGACTATTATGGGATAATGAAAATTATTATCTTGTAGGATACGATGCGGGGACTGCCGATCCTGTGAGATCTGGCGCCGGGGCTGCTGATTCGGGGAGACCTGCTGCCGGGACAGGCGCTGGGATTCCGGAAGGAGAAAAGCACGGCAGTCCCGGTCAGATCAAGCATTACCGTGTTGACAAAATGCGGGATATAACCGTCACAAGCCTTAACAGAGAGGGACAGGAACAATTTGAATCTTTTGATATGCCGCGCTATTCCAACTCTCTGTTCGGCATGTTCGGCGGAGAAATTACAAGAGTAACTCTGGAGGCCGAAAACTCCATGGTCGGTATCCTGCTCGACCGCTTCGGCAAGGACCTCATTATCCTCAAAACAGATGAGGATCACTTCCAGACGGCTGTCAACGTCACGGTCAGCAGCCAGTTCTTCGGCTGGGTCATGGCTCTGAGCGGAAAGGTTAAGATCACCGGTCCCGCCAGGGTAGTAGAACAGATGAAAAACGAAGTGCTGCGGATCGCGGAGCAGTACCGGTAAATATAAAGGAGTCAGAAACGGTAATATTTCCGTTTCCTGACTCCTTTTGGTTAGCTTCAAATCTTATTCTTAACTGATGGCTTACAGAATGAATATCCGATTCATTAACCAATAATTTTACAGAATGACATTGATCTGCCCGCCTGCCATCCATTTATCCAGATTGTCAAAGACGATCTGTGCCCTGAGCTGCATGGACTCCTTTGTAGCAAACGCGACATGCGGAGTGACCAGCGTGTTGGGCGTAGAGAACAGCGGATGATCTTCCGGAATAGGCGGCTCCTTCTCAAAAACATCGATGCCTGCCCCTCCGATCTCTCCCTTATTCAGAGCATTCGCAAGAGCGCTGTAATCAACGACCGGACCGCGCGCGCAGTTGATCAGGATCGCGTCCTTTTTCATAAGACCGATCATTTTCTCATTGATCATCCCGATGGTTGATGCATTCTGCGGGCAATGCAGCGAAACGATATCCGACTCTGCCATCACCTCTTCCAGCGACACAAACCTGACATAGTCCGGAGCGCTGTCTTTCGGATGCGGCGTATAAGCAATAATATCGCATCCGCAGTAGTGGAAAAGCTCAGCCGTGCGTGAACCGATCGCGCCGTAACCGACGATACCCACTGTTTTTCCCTGGATCTGCCTGCCGACCAGGCCATCCTTTGTCCCTGCTTTTCTGCACCTGTCCTCGACCTGCGGAACATTTCTGAAAAGTGACAGGGCCATGCCAAGTGCCAGCTCTGCCACTGCTTCCGTGGAGTAACCGGAGGCATTGCTGACCTTGATCCCTGCATTTTTTGCAGCCGCAAGGCCGACATGATCCACTCCCGTGAAGGCAACATCAATGAATTTTAAGGACTTGCATCTCTCAACAACAGCATCCGGGAACGGCATATTCGCGATGATCGCAGCATCCGCGCCTTCGCACTCCTGCACCAGCGTATCCTGATCCGTTGACTTTGCAAACGCTTCAAATGTGTGTCCCTTCTCTTCCAGCTTCTCTACGTAAGGTCTTAACACCTCTTCGGAAACGCCGAGAGATTCCAGCAAAACGATCTTCATAAATGTTACCTCCTTGCAATTGATAAGTATTGTGTATAGTTTTACATTACTTGATTTACTGCATTAATCCAAAATTTATTGTAGTTAATTGCCCCTGTGTTTTGTGAATTTTGTGAATGCATCAGGTACCATTCTGCCATCAGCCTGACTCGGGGCAGATAGTTTCGGGGCAGTTTGGAATTTAGTAGAACACTCCTGAGCCATCACTCTGACTCGGGCAGATAGTTTCGGGGCAGTTTGGAATTTAGTAGAACACTCCTGAGTCATCATCCTGGCTCGGGGCAAATAGTTTCGGGACAGTTTGGAATTTAGTAGAACACTCCTGAGTCATCATCCTGGCTCGGGGCAAATAGTTTCGGGACAGCTTGAAATTTAGTAGAACACTCCTGAGCTATCACTCTGACTCGGGGCAAATAGTTTCGAGGCCACTTGAAATTTAGTAGAACACTCCTGAGCTATCACTCTGACTCGGGGCAAATAGTTTCGAGGCCACTTGAAATTTAGTAGAACACTCCTGAGTCATCACTCTGACTCGGGGCAGATAGTTTCGGGGCAGCCTGGAATTTAGTAACCACCACCGGCTTATAAACTTCAAACATACTGAATTTAAAAATCAATTACACAATTGAATACTAAATTACCCCCATCACTTCGACGCATACAGAGGGTTCGCTTCGCGAACCTTATTTCCCAGTGCTCCCTGCAGTTCTTCGAACGCCTGCCTGACATTCTCTGGCACATCTACGTGAGCGATAAAGTCCTTTCCTCTTGGTCCATAGCCGTTCTCGTCATCTGTAAGTCGCGGGATCTCACCCATCAGAAGATCAATATAGTGGCCCATCTCCCACATTCCGTGGATCTCTTTGGAATATGTGAGGGTGTTTCCGCTCTCGCCGCAATCACAATACCGCACGTCGACCTCATAAGCCGCAAAATTGATCACCGTCTTATCTTTGCCGGCGTATTTTCTCATAACAGCGTCGATTCGCTTCTGCATGGTAGCATCCTGGCATAGAATTATACTCTTATACTGGATACTATTTGACTCCAACAGGGCTAGAAGATTCGTAATATTGTTCCCGCAATTGGTCGACTTAGTCTCCAGGAAGTCTGCGCGGCAGCCATGTACTTTTTGCAGGTATTCCTGAAATACTTCGGCTTCTGCAAGGCCGGCTGTCTCGATACAGGGATACTCGGAATGTACTTTTCTGCGGAAGGTCTCTGTCGTGTGTCCCTCACCTCCTATGATGATATAGTTTTTGGCTATTCCATCCCGGATTGCTTTGGCAAAAAGGTCTGCTCCTTCCATGACACATCCGCCGATCAGGACCATAACATCAGCGCTTTCCAGCTGATATTTCTGATAGAGCGAGTTATGACTCAGCTCATTCAGATTCCTGACGCCGCAGAACCGCGCAAGTGTATTGATGTTTTCTGCTGTTCTTGCATTCATATCCGTTCCATTTCGTGCTTTTAAGAAGCTGCACTGCTGATACTCCACTGTGTCAAGCAGCTGCACTAGCCTTTACTACATCAAGTACCTGCTCAAGCTTTCCACAACATCAGGCAGCTGCTCTTTCGCCATACAGAATTCAGTGAATATCAGACATAATACTCGACCGGATAGCTCTCCTCTGGCAGGAATTCGAGCTGCGCCGTCATTCCAGAAGCCAGTTCAAAGCTGATCTGGTCTTTGCCACAGATCCGTGTGCCGTCCGGAAGGACCACGGCAGCCAGACCGGCCGCGCGGACCGTGCACTGCCTGCTTCCGGAGTCCTCAGTAGATTTCTTGCTTACGAAGTCCTCAGGAGATTTCCTGTTTCCGGAAGCTGCAGGAGAATTGTCCGCGCCTGGCGTGTATGACACACCTGACAATTCTGAATCGCTTATGGATTCCCTGATTGCAGTCACTGACCCGCTCTTTAGATGTCCTCTGTCCCAGGAGCAGCTGACTTCAAATCCGCCCCGGGCGCGGAACCCCGAGTAAGAGCCTTTGTACCAGTCCGCAGGGACTGCAGGAAGCAGTTCAATGTACCCCATGTGGCTCTGCAGCAGCATCTCCGCGATTCCCGCTCCCAAGCCAAAAATAGCATCGATCTGCTGCCCGCTGGACGTCAGCATTCCGCATCCGAAACCGGCTCCCATGCTCTTGATCAGATGTCCGCACTCCAGCGGATCATGGAAGCGGGCCTCGAGGCAGATTCTCCAGGCCGCAGGCCATCCGCCGTTTCGCCCGGTGTGGAGCTGTCTGCGCTCAATACTGCGCCTCGCGGCGCGGAAGAGCCCGGGAGTATTTTCATTTATTATATTCCCTGGAAAGGCAGGATACATATGGGAAATATGACTAAAGCCCGGTGTGCACTCCTCGTAGTCTTCCTTCCACTCCTGCAGCTGCCCGTACCGGCCGATCCTGTAAGGCGGAAATCTCTTTACAGCGTTCATCAGCTGCTCTGCGAGATCGTCATCTCCTGCCTGCAGGATCCTGTTCGCCTCCGCCGTATTCCGGAAAAGTTCACGCAGGATACTCATGTCCATTGTACTGGCGACTGTGACGGCAGCAATATCCGTTCTTGCGGAATCTCCGCGGTTTCCTGTAGCGATCTCTCTGGAGAGGCGTTCCATTTCCGACTCTGTTGCCGTCGTATATTTATTTTACGGAGAGATGGACGGCGAGGTGACAAGGTACCCGTCTTCATCTTCTGTCAGGAATTCCAGCAGGAATCTTGCCGCTTCCCTCAGGACAGGATACATCTTCCGCAAAAATACCTTGTCTTCTGTATATTCATAATGTGTCCAGATATGCTCGCACATCCAGGCCCCGCCGAACGGCCACCAGGACCAGGAGGCATCCTCGCAGGACGGTTCCGTTCCGCGCCATAGATCCACGTTGTGATGAGCGACCCAGCCATCTGCATGATAGTAGGTGCGGGCCGTCTGTTTTCCGGTTTCCGCGATCTCATCCAGCAGGTC
>JAFTFD010000319.1 GCA_017449745.1 Lachnospiraceae bacterium | reverse complement strand
ATTTTTCTGCCGGGGGAGGTCTGATTTCTCCGGCTTTTCTTGTCGTCTGAGCTGCTATTATCCGTATTCATGTCAGCTTCAGAAGAACGCGGATTTTCATTCGCTTTATCTTTTACAGCGTCAGTTGAACTATTTTTCATACCGGGATCAGCTCCCGAAAACCGCAACTGACCGGTTTCTTCCGCAGTAAACTGGCTGTATCCGGGCAGGGTCTGCAGGATATCCTCCGGTTCAATGGCAATCCCGGCTCCCTGACGGATCAGATTGTTGCATCCTGAACTGGTGCGGTCTCCGTTGCGTCCCGGAATGGCAAATACATCGCGCCCTTGTTCGAGTGCCCTGTCCACGGTAATCAGGGAACCGGAGCGCTCCTTTGCTTCAACGACGAGAACGGCATCGGAAAAGCCGCTGATGATCCTGTTCCTGGGAGGAAAGAACCGGTTCTGCGGCATCAGTCCCGGGTTATATTCCGAGATAACGCCGCCATGGGTCTTGAGCGCATCGTAAAGGTCCCTGTTTTCAGGCGGGTAACAAACGTCTACACCTCCTCCCAGGACCGCGAAGGACATGCCGCCGGCATCAAGGCAGCCCATGCCGGCGATCCCGTCGATTCCTCTTGCCAATCCGGAAATGATCTGGACTCCGGAACTTGCGAGAGACACAGAGAAGCGGCGGGCCTGTTCTTTGCCGTATATGCTGGGCGTTCTGGACCCGACGACTGCCACACAGGCAGTATTTTTGTCAGGAAGTGAGCCAAAATAATAAAGCTGAAAGGGCGGATCCGGGATATGCCTTAACTTTTCCGGATAGTCAGGATCATAATAGCTGATATAATGAATGCCTTTTTTCCAAAGCGTTTCAGAGATGGCTTCCGGTACAGATTTGTGGGCATTTACCAGAAGGTCTGCCAGCATATAGGTGGATTGTTTGTCGCCAAAATATTTGATGAGAAAAGATTCCATTTCCTTTGACGAGGAATGATAGAGATAATCGCCCAGGTCTTCGTTTAAGCCGGACGTTTTTGCAAGCTTCAGGATACGTTTTGCCCCGAGGCGTTCGATGTGGCTGAGCCACATGTCATAAATGTTGGATCGCTGATTCAAGATCACCTCCCGATCAATGTTTGTTCTGTATTTCGTTTCGTGTCTGATTTCAAAGATATTAAGCTGCAAATAAAGAGATAAATTTTTGACATACAGCGTCGATAACCGAATAGCCGAAAATATCGCTCAATTGCGGCGCCGATACGCAGCTGCTTCGGCTATGTGTTCCGTGAGGATCCTGTCACTGTCCTGCATATCAGCGATCGTTCGTGCTGTTTTCAGGAGCTTGTGATAGGAGCGGGCGGTAAGGCCCAGTTTGTTAAAGAGCCGGGATACAAATTCCTTTTCTTTCGTGCCGAGAATGCAGAATTTTGCGATCTCGTCTGTTCCCATATCCGCATTGCAGGAGATTCCAGTTCCGTCAAATCGTTCCTGTTGTTTCTGCCTTACTTTAATGACGCGGCTCCGTATCACTTCACTGGATTCTTCTTCAGGATATTCAAGAAGATCTTTGATCTTTACCGGGGAGACATCCGCATACAAGTCGATCCTGTCGAGAATGGGACCGGGGATCTTGTTCCTGTAATGCTCGATCTGGGGCTGCGTACAGGTGCACCGGTTCATATCGGGGTAATAACCGCAGGGACAGGGGTTGGCGGCGGCAATAAGAATATTATTGGCGGGGAAGACGGCAGATGCGCCGGCGCGGGTGATCGTAACTTTCTTTTCTTCCAGCGGTTCACGCAGCATATTGAGAAGTTCAGTTGGAAATTCAGGCAGTTCATCGAGGAACAGGATACCCCTGTGCGCCAGCGTGATCTGGCCTGGGGACGGAACCATCCCGCCTCCGATCAGGGCAGCCCTGCTGACGGAGTGATGAGGGGAGAGAAAAGGTCTTTTTTGAAGGAGAGGGTGCTCGGAATCAAGCTTTCCCGCAATCGAATAGATCCTGGTCAGTTCCAGGGATTCTTCGCGTGTCAGAGGCGGGAGAATACCGGGAACGCATTTTGCCAGCATGCTCTTTCCTGAACCCGGTGGACCGATCATCAGAACATTATGGCCTCCCGACGCTGCTATTTCCAGCACATGCTTGATACTGTGCTGGCCGTAGACAGATGAGAAATCAAACTCCGGAGCATCCTGTTCCGAAGAAAACAACATGGAGGGTTCCGGAACAGCCGGCGGAATGATACGGTCCTTGTACTGCGGCGCTGCGATTGTCCAGTCGATGAGCTGTCTCAGCGTCCGTACACCAATAATGCGCATTCCTTCCACGATAGAAGCTTCCGCACTGTTCTCGGCCGGAAGGATCACTGTGCGGACTCCCTGTTTTTTGGCTTCTTCCACGATCGGCAGCACGCCTTTTACAGGACGAATGTCTCCGTCGAGAGACAGCTCTCCCAGAATGATGCAGTCCTGAAACGAATCCGGCGGCAGAACATCCATACAGATCAGGATCCCTGCCGCGACCGGAAGGTCCGCGATCATGTCCCGCTTAGGGACATCGGCAGGAGTAAAGTTGACGGTGATACGGCAGGCCGGCAGATAGAAGCCGCAGTTTCGAAGGGCTGCGCGTATGCGGTCCGCTCCCTCCCGGATCGTATTGCCGGGAGATCCTACCATGATCATGGCGGGCAGACCGGAAGAGATATCGACCTCGATCTGCATGAGATAGCAGCTGATGCCCAGACAGGCACCGGATAGTATTCGGCTGAACATAGAGACTCCTTTAGTTTTAATTGATCTTTGGAAAATTAGTACTGAAAATTCGATGAATGAAAATTTGATGAATGAAGATTCGATGAAAGAGGATTCAGTGAATGGAGATTCGATGAATAAAGATTCAATGGTAAGCGCGAAAAAATAACAGAAACAGAATAGTAGAGACTGGAATCAACGGATAACAGGAAGCAAAACAGAAGATATTGGAATGTATCGATAGTAAAAGACAAATAATTGAAAATTAAGAAAAAAAAGAGAACCGAACAGCAAATATGGAGAAAGAACCTGGCCGGAGAAGGCCATGGATATTTTAACACGAATTTTCCAAAACGGAGCACCACAAATTGAAAAAAAGTAGCAGTATTGCGCATTGCAAGCATCCATGCATGGGTGTAAAGTTTAATAGTTATGGACACAAACGCATGATGAATAGTAATGGACAGCAGCGCCTGATGAACGGAGAATAGTATGATCGTCATTCCTTTGATCCAGAAAATTGCGGAACTCTTTATCATTCTGATCACGTCTGCCATGCTGGTAAAGACGGGGATCCTGAAATCGGAGGACAGCAAGGTACTCTCGAAACTCTCGCTTTATTTTGTGACGCCGTGCGTGATCTTCAATTCTTTTCAGCAGGAGCTGACGCCGCAGATCCGGCAGGGCCTTTTTACAGCGGTCCTCCTGGCTGTTGTGTTCCAGACGATATATATTCTGTTTGCGGCACTGCTCAAACGCGTCTGGCACGCAAACGAGGTCGAGAGAGCTTCGATCATATTTACCAACGCCGGCAACCTGATCATTCCCATCGTCGCTTATGTACTGGGGCAGGAATGGGTGATCTATGTCAGCGGATATATCACTGTTTTTAATATCATCTGCTGGACATACGGCGTAAGGATGTTTGACAGCAAGTCCGCCTTCAGCTTAAAGAAGGTCCTTCTGAACCCGAATATCCTGGCGGTGCTGCTTGGAATTATAACGCTCTTCAGCGGCATCAGGCTCTCAGGACCGCTGGAAGTTGCCTTTGATGACGTCTCCGGCATGATTGGGCCTCTTTCCATGATGATCACCGGAATGGTCGTCGGCAGCATGAATCTGAAAGACCTCACAGCGAACAAGAGGGTGTGGGGCGTTCTGCTGTTCCGCATGGTGATCACCTCGGGAATCGCTGTTTTGGTGGCAGGTCTTTCGGGAATTGCGGGCAGGATCCCGTCCGGGCACGAGATCGTAATGATCAGCCTTCTTTCCGCGGTAGCTCCATCCGCATCCAATATCAACCAGCTGGCGATCCTCTATAATCATGATGCAAAATACGCCAGCGCAATCAATGTCCTGACGACATTATCCTGCATTGCGACGATGCCGTTCTGGGTCATGGTATTTGAGATGATCAGCCGCTGACAAATGTTGTAAAGGTTTTGTCCCTGTTCATAGAATATGATATAATATCTCAGTTTTTGCGAATGAATTGATTTGAATCAGAAAGGATAGATGATGGCGCTTAAGAAAAAACCGGTCACCGGTATGAGAGATATCATGCCGAATGAAATGGAACTGCGCGATTACTGCATTTCCGTGATCAAGAAAACCTATGCCCAGTTCGGCTTCCAGTCGATCGAGACGCCCTGCGTGGAGTCGATCGAGAATCTCACCAGCAAGAGCGGCGGTGACAATGAGAAGCTGATCTTCAAGATCCTCAAAAGAGGAGAAAAGCTTCAGCTGGACAATGCTGCGGGCGAGGCTGACCTCGTGGACGGCGGCCTTCGATATGATCTTACGGTCCCGCTGGTAAGGTATTATTCCAATCACGAGAACGAGCTTCCGAATCCTTTCAAGGCGCTGCAGATGGGCAATGTCTGGCGCGCGGACAGGCCGCAGAAAGGCAGATACCGCCAGTTTATGCAGTGCGATATCGATATTATCGGCGAGCCTACGAACCTCGCGGAGATCGAGCTGATCAGTGCAACGACGACAACGCTCGGCAATCTTGGCTTCTCCGGATTCGAGATCAGGATCAATGACAGGCAGATCCTCAAAGCCATGGCAAAATACAGCGGGTTCGATGAGGATCGCTACGACGAGGTCTTCATCATCCTCGACAAGATGGACAAGATCGGAAGAGAAGGCGCGCTGGAAGAACTCAAGGAAAGCGGATTCTCTGCGGAGGCTTCCGAAAAATATGTCCGCCTTTTCGATGCCCTGGATAATGAGAAAGATCCCCTTACCTTCCTGCAGACGACGCTGGAAGGCTGCATCGAACCGGGGGTGATCGACGGCCTCAGGGAGACGATCACAACTGTCGAGGCAACAAAAGGAGCTGACTTTGCTCTGGTCTTTGACCCTACGATCGTCAGGGGCATGTCCTATTATACTGGCACGATCTTTGAGATCGTAATGCCGCAGCTCGGCATCGCCTGCGGAGGCGGCGGCCGCTACGACGGAATGGTAGGAAAGTTTACGGGCAAGGATGTTCCCGCATGCGGTTTCTCCATTGGATTTGAGAGGATCATTCTTATCATGATGGAGCAGAACTTCCGTATTCCGGGACAGTCCACCAAGGTCGCTTACCTGTTGGAGAAGGGACTTTCCTCCGACAAGCTCAAGGCTGCCATGCAGAAAGCTGCGGCAGACAGAGCTTCAGGCAAACAGGTCCTGGTCGTCCGTATGAATAAGAACAAGAAATTCCAGAAGACATCCCTGGAAGAACAGGGCTACACGGAATTTGAGGAATTCTACGAGAACAGCCTCAGTTGACCGAATCTCCGTTTTAGGTGAATATTCACGGTGAACGTTCTTAGTGAACGATCACGATGATCGGTATTATTTATTTTTCAAAGTGTATTCTTATAGATGCGGCTGCCAGGCTTATCCGGTGGCCAGATCAATGATTTATAGAAAGAGGTAGTAAAATGATGCAGTCAAGAACGCATACCTGTGCGGAGCTGCGGATCGGAAACGTCGGCGAGTCCGTCACGCTTTCCGGATGGCTTGAGAATTTCAGGATCGTGTCCGCTAATCTGGGATTTGTCGTGCTGAGAGATTTTTACGGCACAACACAGATCGTCGTGGAGACAGAAGAGATGATGAAGGCTTTCAAGCCTATTAACAAGGAATCTACGATCACCGTGACAGGTGTTGTCAGAGAGCGCAGCAGCAAGAACCCCAAACAGGCAACCGGCGATATCGAAGTCGTCCCGACCTCTGTCAATGTTCTCGGACGCTGCCGCTACAACGAGCTTCCGTTTGAGATCAACCACAGCAGAGAGGCGGACGAGACGCTTCGTCTTAAGTACAGATATCTGGATCTGCGCAACCCCGAGGTCAAGCAGAACATCATTCTGCGCTGCAATGTCATAGCTGCTCTTCGCGCGGCCATGATCGAGCACGGCTTCCTTGAGATCACAACGCCGATCCTGACGGCATCCTCACCGGAGGGCGCCCGCGATTACCTTGTTCCGGCCAGAAAGCATCCCGGCAAGTTCTATGCGCTTCCGCAGGCACCGCAGCAGTTCAAGCAGCTGCTCATGACCTCCGGATTTGACCGCTATTTCCAGATCGCTCCATGCTTCCGCGATGAAGATGCGCGCGGCGACAGAAGCCCGGGCGAGTTCTATCAGCTGGATATGGAAATGGCGTTTGCTACCCAGGAAGATGTATTTGCCGTCATCGAGGACGTTCTTCCTCCTGTATTTGCCAAATACGGCACGTACAACAGGGCGAGCAGCGCTCCGTTCATGCGGATCCCTTATCTTGAGGCAATGGAAAAATACGGAACGGATAAACCGGATCTGCGTATCGATCTGACCGTCCAGGATGTGACGGAAGTTCTCGCAGACTGCGGCTTCGGTCCTTTTGCGACAGCTGCCGCACAGGAAGAGGGCGGCGAGCCGGTTCCTACAAACGTGCGCATTAAGGCGGTCGTCGTATCCGGATTTACCGGCACCAGAAAGATGATCGACAAGATGCTGGCAGACGTAGAGGTACAGGCAGGCAGCAAGCCTTATTGGTTCCGTGTCGATGAAAACGGCGAGCTGGTCGGAGGCATCTCCAAGTTTGCCGCCCCGATCAAAGAGAAGGTCATGGAGGCACTGCACCTTCAGAACGGCGATTTTGTCGCCCTCTATGCAGGAAAGCTCACAGCAGCCCAGAAGACAGCCGGCGTGCTCGTAAAAACGCTTGTAGCAGCTGTTCCCGGCCATATGGACAAGGAACAGTACAGCTTCTGCTGGATCGTCGATTTCCCGATGTACGAGATCGGCGAGGAATCAGGAGAGCTTGAGTTTTGCCACAATCCTTTCTCCATGCCCAGCGGCGGCCTTGAGACCCTGCTGAAGGTCGAGAGGGGAGAGATGGATGCGCTCGATGTGACAGCTGACCAGTATGACCTTGTCTGCAATGGCGTAGAGCTTTCTTCCGGCGCTGTCCGTAACCATGATCCTGAGATCATGATCAAGGCCTTTGAGATGGTCCGCCTTGGCGAAGACGATGTCAAACAGAAATTCCCCGCCATGTACAATGCTTTCTGCTACGGCGCACCACCGCACGCAGGCATTGCTCCCGGCGTGGACCGCATGATTATGCTGCTGGCTGGCGTCGATACGATCCGTGAGATCATTCCGTTCCCGATGAACAAGAATGCGCAGGATATCATGATGGGAGCACCTTCCGAGGTGACGCAGAAACAGCTCGATGAGCTGCATATTGCGATCGCAGTGGATGAGAAGGATGCGGCAGAAGAGTGAGTTAATAGGACGGAGTGAGTCAGGGGGACGTATCCGCTGACTCATTCACAGTCAATTTGCGTTAGCTTAAATATGATTATAAAAAGCCGGAGGGTATCTTGAAAAGATATCCTCCGGCTTTCTTTGTAAGTGTGAGTAAGCGGATGCGTCCCCTGACTCAAAGATACCCGCAACGGTCTGCCTGTGTCGATAACTTACGATTCTATTTCCAGCATATTGCCGCTGTGTATCCTTCAGGAACAGAAATCTCGGTGAAGGATGCTTCTCCGGCAGTGTGAAGATCGAAATCAATGGGAAAGCTTCCGATGCCGCCGCCAAGGCCGGCTCCAGTGTATTTGAGGTAGGCCTCGCGGATCGACCAGATCCTTGAAAACAGCAGTTCCTGCTGAGGTTCATCGGATTCAAGGGCTTTCAAAAGCAGAAGATCTTCTTCGGGGAAAAAGCGTTTTGCAAAGTGGAGAATGCCGCCGTGCGGAGTACGGATCTCCTGCAGATCAACACCGACTTCACATACGGTACTGGCGGCGAGCAGCAGATAGTTGCCGGAATCACTGAAATTGTAGTGAAAGCCGTGAAAATCAGGCAGCCAGGGCTTGCCGTGCTCACTGCGCATTACGTTCAGGTGCCGGTCATCAGGATGAAATCCAAACTCTTCCAGCGCGCGGCGCAGCATAGGGATCTGCTGCTTCCGAATGAGCTGCCTGGACGGATGGAGCGGAAGAGTGGAAATATAGATCCGTGCCGGAACCGGATGATCTGTTTTTTCACTAAGGAAGGTCATACAAGAATCTATTCTGTTATTTGCAGAACTGACTGGAATATATTTGCAGTACTGACAGGAATACATTGCGGATCATGCTTCTGTTTTTGCAGTTTCTTCGGCGCCTGGCTCAGATGCAAATACGGCTGCAGTTTCCGCGGCTCCGGGTTCCTTGGCAAAACGGATCAGGACCTTGACGATCCTGTTGCGCCGGATGCCCTTTGTCTGGAGCTTTGTGCCGTCATCAAGCGTGACGGATTCTTCGTTTCTCGGCAGACGTTCAAGCTTTTCAATGATCAGGCCGCCGATCGAATCGTAGTCCTCGGAATCGAAGTGGCTGCCGAGAGCATCGTTAATATCATCCAGTTTCATAGAGCCGTCTACCAGGAAGGTCAGGGCGTCATATTTGTGGATGAGCTCTTTTTCATCGTCATCATACTCATCGCGGATCTCGCCGACGATCTCCTCGACCAGGTCCTCCAGTGTGATCATGCCGACTGTAGCGCCGTATTCGTTGAGGACAAAGGCAACGCCGCTCGAGCGCTGCTGCATTTCCTTGAGCAGGTCGGCTGTCTTTTTGTACTCATAGGTGAAATAGGACTCGTGAATGATCGAGGAGATCGAGAAGTCCTCCTTGTCTTTCAGCACAATGAAATCCTTGATATTGATATGCCCGATAATATTGTCCGGATCCTCATGGTAGACAGGGATACGGGTGAACATATCCTTGGCAAAAATATCCATAATATCATCGTAGGTCGCATCATCGGGAGCGCAGACCATGTCGATCCTGGGGACCATGATGTCCTTTGCGACGGAATCGCCGAAATCGAAGACGTTATAGATGAACTTTTTCTCGCGGCCTTCGATGACGCCGTCTTCGTGACCGACTTCCACGTAGGTGCGCAGTACATTCTCGGTGATCGGTGTTTTCTCATCGCGGCTGACACCGGCGATCTTGAGCAGGATCCCTGCAAGAAAATCGATCACAGCGATCACGGGCGTTAACAGGATCATAAGGGCGTTGATCACAGGAGCATCCCGCATGGCGATCTTCTGGGAGCGGATCTTTGAGATATTTTTCGGAGTGATCTCGCCAAAGAGAATGATAATAGCTGTCAGAACGGCTGTTGCGATCGTCACGGCATTAGCGCCGAAATTCGTGATGAAGAAGGAAGTGGAGATTGCGGAAGCTGACAGGTTTACGATATTGTTCATGATCAGGATCGTACTGAGCATTTTACCGTAATCATCGAGCACTTTGAGTGTCAGGGCAGCCCGCGCGTCCCCTTCATCGGCAAGGGATTTCAGGGAGATCTGGTTAACGGTGGACAGAGCTGTCTCCGCGGAAGAGAAATAGGCGGACAGAACGATCAGAATAAAAAGGCTGACTAGCTGTAATATGGCAGATTGGTCCATTCTTTTAAGTTTTCATCCTTTCAGAGAATATGGTTTTTGATTCACGATCAGGATCCTGTGTTCTTCGGATCGTGAAAGCAGCGATTTGAACACTCTATTTAACATCATACCTATAAAAATGTTGTTTTACAAGAGAACTTTCTATGTTATAATTTGTGAGTTGCGGGCTCTTTCCGCAGTTTTTTGATGCAATAAGGACGGAAAAGATATTCAAGTCTGCCGGAATTCCGGGAATTTCTTTTCCACTGATCAGAAAACTGCTGCGGAGAGAAAGTTCAAACCGCATAGAAGGAGATAATGTTATGAAGAAAAACGGGAAGCTGAAGGCAGTCATCGGGCTGATCGTGATCCTGGCTGCGCTCGTAGGTCTTCTTTTCACTGCCATCGTCGGTGTCGGTGCTGAGAAGTCCGGTGCAGCGAGCAACATCCGCCTCGGTCTTGATCTGGCCGGAGGTGTCAGTATTACCTATCAGGCAGTCGGAGAGGAGAAACCTTCCGATGAGGATATGGATGATACTGTTTACAAGCTGCAGCGCAGAGTTGAGTCCTACAGTACGGAAGCTCTGGTTTACAGAGAGGGTGATGACCGGATCAATATTGAGATACCCGGTGTTACAGACGCTAACTACATCCTGGAAGAACTCGGACGTCCCGGTTCCCTTTACTTTATTCGCGAGACTGACGAAGAGGGAAATCCTAACTATTCAATGAATGCCTCCACATGGTCTTATGAGCTGACCAAGGATCTCTCCCAGATCATTGCAGACGGCGATGCGGTCCTGTCCGGTACAGATGTAGCCAATGCGGCTGCCGGCTATCAGACCGACAATATGAACAACCAGGAGATCGTTGTTCAGCTGACCTTTACCGATGAAGGTACACAGAAATTCGCAGATGCTACCGAGAGAGCTTTTTCAAAAGGCGAGACGATCGGTATCTATTATGACGGCGCATTCATCAGCGTTCCCAGAGTTCAGAACGTGATCACCGGAGGACAGGCAGTCATTACCGGCGAGAGCACGATCGAAGAGGCGAACATCCTTGCTTCTACGATCCGAATCGGCGGACTGAAAGTTGAACTGGAAGAGCTGCGCTCCAACGTAGTAGGCGCCCAGCTTGGCCAGAACGCGATCGACACCTCCATGAAGGCCGGTATCGTCGGCTTTATCCTGGTCGTTATCTTCATGATCGCGGTCTATCTGCTGCCCGGCTTTGCCGCCAGCCTTGCGCTGCTGATCTACATCGGCCTTATGGTCGTTCTGCT
>JAFTFD010000318.1 GCA_017449745.1 Lachnospiraceae bacterium | reverse complement strand
GAATTTCTCCATCGCGGACCAGTCCGTACAGGAGAGCATGTTCCTGGACTACGAGGGCCTTTTAAACAGCGTGGATGCAACGATGACGGCGGAAGTGACCATGTATAACCGCTCCATCAATCCGGAAGTGGTGAAGAACAAGATCCTGTTAAAGCCGAAGGGAGATAAGTATAACAGCTATCGTGATGAGTACAACGAGATGCTGGCGGATAAGATGAGCGAAGGCAGGAACAACCTGAAGAAGGAAAAGTACCTCACCATCACGATCCAGGCTCCCAACATCCAGGACGGCACGATGCTTTTCAAGCGTATCGACAGCGAGGTCAAATCCAAGGTAGCCCGTATCAATAAACAGGACGTGGAGCCTATGACCATCGAAGAAAGACTGGCCCTTTTGTACGATATCTTCAATAACGATATTGAGGTGCCGTTTGATAAGAAGATCGCAGGCGTTTCCAAGAACGGCAAGATGAACCTGGCGACAGTGAATGCGGCGGGACTGACTTCCAAGGATCTGATCGCTCCCAACGGGATCTCATTTTCCCATAATATGTTCCAGGTCGGGGATATGTATGCAAGGAGCTTCTATCTGGATAACCTTCCGTCCTTTATGAATACCAATATCCTCACGGATATTTCCGATCTCCCCTGCAATATGCTCACCAGTGTCATTTACCAGCCCATCCCTAATGATAAGGCAGCTAAAATGGTAAAGGACCAGATCACGAATGTCAGGGAGAATATCGTCCGACAGCAGAAAAAAGCCATGCGCGGCGGGTATTCCATGGATATGATGTCTCCGGAACTGAAGAGAGCGGAAGATGAGGCACTTGCCTTGCGCAACGATATGCAGTCGAGAAACCAGAAGCTGTTCAAGGTGACGGTAGTAATGACACTGTTTGCAGACTCTTTGGAGGAGCTGGACCAGCTTTCTGCCTCCTTAAAGTCTGTCGGCGTGACATACCTCTGCAATATCAAGCCCTTAATGTACCAGCAGGAATCCGGATTCCGTTCCTCCCTGCCACTTGCCAATATGGACCTTTCCGTTGACCGCGTGCTGAATACGGAAGCCTCGGCGGTGTTTATGCCGTTCTCCGTACAGGAGCTCTCCCAGGAAAATGGCATCTACTACGGATTGAATGCAGTATCCAAGAACCTGATCCTCTACGACAGGCTCTCTGCGGATAACTACAACGGCCTTATTTTCGGTAAGCCAGGTTCCGGTAAGTCGTTCATTGCCAAATCTGAGATCCTGGCAGTGCTTCTCGGAACAGATGATGATGTATTTGTTATTGATCCTGAGGGTGAGTATAAACCCCTTGCCGATCATTTCGGAGGGCAGGTCATCCGTCTTGCCATCGGGTCTGATACGCATATCAACCCCCTGGATATGGACGTACAGTACGACGAGGATCCCGTCGCTGCGAAATGCGACTTCATCATGGCCATCTGCGAGACGATCGTTGGACATGGCAACCTCGATCCCATCATGATCAATATGATCCATAAATGCGGCCGCAAGATCTACCAGCCCTACTATGAGCATATGGAGCAGATGATCAAGAAAAGGGATAAGAACGGCCACCGTATCACATGCGACAGGGAACAGATGCCCACACTCCTTGATTTCTATCACGCACTTCGCTCCCAGGAAGAGCCCAGGGCCCAGGCGCTCGCGGCGGCACTTGAAATGTACTGTATCGGAACATACGACCTGTTCGCAAAACAGACAAATGTCAATACAGAAGCAAGATTCGTCGTATATGATATCAAGGATATTACAACGGGGATGAAGGAACTTGCCCTCCAGATCTGCCTGAATGATATCTGGAACCGTATCATTGAGAACAAAAAGAAGGGCAAGAGGACATGGTTCTATATCGACGAGTTTTACCTCCTGACCCAGACAAAAACGTCGGCCAGGTTCGTAGAAATGGTCTATAAGAGAGCAAGAAAATGGGGCGGCATTCCTACCGGGATCACACAGAACGTTGAGGACCTGCTTACAAATGAGGATGCAAGAACCATCCTTTCCAACTGCAACTTCCTGCTTATGATGAACCAGTCCCAGATCGACAGGGCTGCACTGGCGGATCTGTATTCCATCAGCGAAAACCTGCAGGACTATATCAATGATAAACCGGCAGGGACAGGGCTCCTTTATACAGGCAGCAGCGTGATACCGTTTACGAACAGCTTCCCTAAGGAGAGTTCTGTCTATAAGATCTTCTCGACCAAGGTGACAGAGAGATAGGACCCTTGGAACGAAAATTGGGAAAGGCAAAAGTACGGCTCCGGGAACCAAAAAATTTGAAACCCCAAATAAGTTAAATTGATTGAATTGTCACGAGAAAACCACTTTTTAAAAAGTGCCGAATAAGTTAAATTGTCGGAATTGTCACGTGGGGACCACATTTTAAAATAGGGCGAATAAGTTTAAATTTTTAGTTCTGAGGTTGCTTTGTTAATACATACCTGAAAGCATAAAAATACCGTCCCGGGTTTTCCCGAGACGGTATTTCTTATTGATGAACCATCTTGACAGAACGGCGATATGTTTTTTCTTCATAGCACTGGCGGCAACCGCATCCCTTTGTTCTAAGAATGGCAAGCGCCCGTGAAAAATCCTCGAGCGCTTGTGTTAGAACTTATGAAGTTGGTCAAGGCTGTTTTTGCCCTCCGAAATAATGAGGCTCCACAATATTATTATTGGCTGATGCAGATGATTTCCAACTGGTAATGTCTTTCATAATTGTTGGATACTTATGAAAAAGCATGGAGGTGCAACGATGAAATTTGTAAAAGGATTTTTAAAAGTAGTCTTAGCTGTTTTCGTTTTGTTCATTGGGTTAGGATTGATTATAGGAAGTTTGGAAACTTCATCTGAAACGAAAACAGAAGAGAAAAAGACAGAAAGTGTTGCAGAGCAGCCATCAGTATAGGAACAGTCTGAACCAGAGGAAGTAGAACAGCCAATCGAAGAAATTCAAGTGGTAAAGGATACAGCGAATGTGACAGAAGAATCTCAGCTTGAAGAGAAGAATGTTGTCCTATATGATGATGGTCAGTTCAAGGTAACATATCTTGGAATAATTGACTACAAAGATATGTATCCAGGTGAGCAGGATATTGGCACTGGATATATTCAGATGCTCGTAGAGAATAATTCTAATCAAGATACGACAGTTGTTCTTACGGATTTGTATGTTAACGGGATGTCGGCATTCCCTATGGTAGGCATGCCTATGGATATAGCTCCTGGCAAACGTTCTAAGAATCCCTTTATCTATTCATACAACCAACTGGATATATCTGAACGTTCTCAGGTCGAAAGCATAGAATTCATAATGCATTTTTGGGATGGTTTGCACCTTTCAGAGATATTAGGTTTCTTGTCTCCACTAATAATATGATATCTTTCGGTGCAAGCAAAAGGCACTTCAAAGTAATGTATCCCAAATAGTGATCCCCCAGACTACATATGAATTAAGTTTCCAAAGGGACGTCTCCGCAACAAACGCGGGGGTGTTCTTTTGTTGTGCCATGCCCGGCACACAAGGAAACAGGAGCCCGGTGTCGCCTACTGTTTCCTTGTCAGAATGTCACAAATTCATATCTCGTATTTTGTCCAGAACGACGAAAATACAATATAGTACAGCGTTGTACTTGACTGAGATTCATTGCCTGTAATATAATGTAATCAACAAGTACAGCGTTGTACTTAAAAGCATTGACATGTCGGGAATCCAGGGGACTGGAAGGAAGGGAAAAGGATCTGGTCTCCCGGCGCATTCATACCTAATAAGGAGGGTAGAATGAAAAAAAGATTATTTGCGGTATTACTTGCAGCAGCAATGACTGCAGCAACCATTGCAGGTTGCAGTTCCGGATCATCTGCACCGGCAGCTTCTTCCGATACTGCGGAGACAGCGGCACCGGCCGGAGATGAGACACCGGAGGAAGCGCCTGCCGAGGCGGAAGGCGGACCAAAATATGGTGGAACTCTTCGCTTTGGTTACGGAAACGGTATCGCTACTCCCGGCTACACACCAATGGCTACGGCAAATGCATACCTGTATTATCTGACGACCGCCTACGAGAATCTGCTTACATATGATAATGAAGGCAACCTTGTCGGCGTCCTTGCGACGGATTGGGTTGTGGATGCGGAAGAGCCCAGCATCACATGGACCCTTCGTGAAGGTGTTTCCTTCGCTGACGGGACACCGTTCAATGCAGAGGCAGTCAAATTCAATATCGAAGAATATCAGGCAAACAGCAGAACCGAAACAGCGAATATCAAGAGCTGCGAGGTCATCGACGATACGCATATCAAAATGGTGATGGAGAAATATAATTCTTCCACGCTTGAATCCGTCGGATTCTTTGTCTTTTACATGAGCCCTGACGCTGTGAAGAACAATCGCGCAAGTCTTGATACCGGCACCTGCGGCACAGGCCCTTTCCAGATGTCCGAATTTGAAAACAATGCCTATGCGATCTTCACAAGAAACGACAATTACTGGCAGGAAGGCAAGCCTTATCTGGACAGCGTAGAGATTACGACAGTCACGGAGACTGCAACTCAGAAGACTGCGTTCCTGGCAGGCGAATACGATATGATCGATGTATCTGATCCGACAACTATGTCTGAGCTGGATGGTGCAGGAATCTATATTAAAGAAGATAATGCAAATGGAATGGGCATTGGAACTCTTGGCCTGATTCCCAACAGTGCGCTTGACAGTCCCTGGGCAGACCCTGCAGTCCGTCGCGCAATGTGCTATGCGATCGATGTGGATGCTCTCAATGCCGCGTTCCGCTTTGGAACGGCGGAGCTCACAGACGAGTGGGCGACAACCGGTGCAATCACCTACAACAATGAGTTGAATCACTACAGATATGATCCTGAGCGCGCAAAGGAAATTCTTGCGGAGGCTGGGTATCCGGACGGATTTACAACAAACCTTGTTACGATCAGTGCTCTGTCTGATATGTGGACGGCTATCGCAAATATGCTGGAGGCTGTTGGTATTCACTGCGAGATGCAGATCGTTGACGCGGCGACACAGAACCAGATGTACATGGACGGCACATGGGAAGGACTGATGCCTCACTGGACAACAGTTTCCCCCGATCTTGGTCTCTATATGGGCCGTCATCTGGATTATGACGGTGCCTATTATGCAAAAGGCATCCAGCATCCGGATAAGGAGATGAATCTCCTTGAGGAGATCCGTGCCTGCGCAGACCCGGAGGAAAAGCATGTGCTCGAAAGAGAGCTCCAGGCCGCGATCTATGATGCGGAAGAAGGTTCCTGCCTGTTTGGACGCCCTCTGTATGTAAATACATCCACGATCTACAAATATGATTATGTACATGATGACAATGCAAAGGTTCCGTTCACAGCGGCATGGGATCTGTCCGGATGCTGGATAGACAAATGATCCGGCCTGATGACATCCAGAGGAATTTAGGCAGCCGTTTTCGTTCGAATAGGACGTATAAATAGCCTGCTTTGTTACGTGTGCTGACACAAAGCCCCTGTACGGGAATAGTATGTAATGAACCGTACAGGGGTCTTTGTATCCGCAGGAGGACAAATACGGAGTGAAATAACATGAGCAAAAACATATTGAAAATGGTATTAAAACGCTTTATCCAGAGTTGCATTACCATTCTGATTGTGACGCTCTTCGTCTTCACCCTGATTCAGCTGGTGCCCGGAAACCCGGTCGCCAACTATCTGGGCGCAACAGCAACCGAGGAGCAGATCGAGTACTACACACATCTGTATGGTTTTGACCGGCCGGTCATTGTACAGTACCTGAGCTGGATCGGGGGGCTCTTTCGAGGAACCATGGGGCAGTCCATCAGCTATCAGTCCGAAATTGCGGATATCCTGCTTCCACGCCTTGGGACGACACTGACGATGGTTGTGCCAGCCTTTATTTTAGGTACAGTTCTTGGAGTAGGCCTTGGTGTTCTGGCGGCAAAAAAGAGAGGGACATGGATCGACAGCGTAGTCTGTTTTTTCGCGAACGTAGGCGTTTCAATGCCCCTGTTCTGGCTTGGAATGGTCGGAATGCTGGTGCTGGGGCTCAAGCTTCATCTGCTGCCGACATCCGGTTATGTCCCGCCCAGCCGTGATTTCGGCGAGTGGCTGCGACACATGATCATGCCGATCATCATCCAGAGCCTTGGCGTTATGGCCGGCTTCATGAGACTGGCTAGATCTTCTATGCTGGAGGTTATCAGGCAGGATTATGTAACAACCGCAAGGGCAAAGGGAGTGAATAACAGAGACATCACTGTAAAGCATCAGCTTCGCAATGCCCTGATCCCGATCGTTACAGCCATGGGAAGCAGGCTGGGAATGATGGTAGGCAGTACTGTCCTGATCGAGAGCCTTTTTGTTATACCCGGTCTTGGAAGCGTCATGATGAACGGGATCAGCAACCGTGATTTCATGCTGGTAGCCAACGGAGTCCTGATTATCTCGATTTTTGTCGCTCTCTGCAACCTGGTTGTCGATATTCTGTACGGATTCATTGATCCGAGAACGAAATAAGGGGGAGAAAGAGATGAACAAGAACAAAAAAAGCCTGATGCAGCAGCTTAGATCATCCCGCATTCTCCGTGTCATGTTCGGACGGAAAATTATTGTTGTATGCACAGCGGTACTGCTGATCATGATCCTGATGGCTGTGTTTGCCCCGCTGGTAGCTCCATATAATCCAAATGCGGATGATCTGTACAACGTCCTTAAAGGAAGCAGTCCGGAACATCTGCTTGGTACTGACCAGAACGGAAGAGATATCCTCTCCCGCATCATCTATGGCGGACGCGTGTCCTTTACCGTTGGTTTTGTCGCTGTTGCCATCTCCAGCCTGATCGGAATGGCGCTTGGCCTGATTGCCGGGATTGCCGGCGGGGTCACTGAGACAATAATCATGCGAGTCATGGATGCTATGTCAGCCGTTCCCATGCTGATCCTGGCGCTCTTCCTCGGGGCAATCCTGGGGCAGGGACTTGGCAATGTCTGTCTGGCGATCGGAATATCCATGGTGCCGGGCTATGCGAGGATCACAAGAGGGCAGGTGCTCAGTGTAAGGAATGCGGACTATGTAACAGCCGGCACTCTCTGCGGCGGATCAAAAATAAGAAATTCCATCGTCCATGTCCTTCCCAACTGCCTGTCTGCCAATATCGTTACTATGACGGGAAGCCTTGGAGGAGCCATCCTGGCGGAAGCAAACTTAAGCTTTCTGGGCATGGGAATCGTACCCCCGACACCAAGCTGGGGAGCTATGGTCAGCGGCGGATATAAATTCCTGAATACTAAGCCTGTCATTGCCATTGCACCTGGTATCGCCATTATCCTGGTTGTGCTCTGCTTCAACATGGTCGGAGATGCGCTCCGGGATGCCATGGATCCGAAGCTCAGAGGCACACTGGGCAAAGGAGCCAAAAAGCACAGGAAAGCAAGACGCAGGAAAGGAGCATGATTCCAATGAGTGAGAAATTGCTGGAAATAAAGAATCTTTCAGTGGAATATGAGACGGAAATTGCAACTATCTATGCCGTCAACGGGCTGGATCTGGAACTGAATTACGGAGAGACCCTGGGACTGGTAGGCGAAACAGGGGCGGGAAAAACATCTACAGCGCTCAGTGTCATGCAGCTTCTGCCGGAGGGGATCGGTTTTGTCACAGACGGATCGATCACTCTGGACGGAGTGGATATGCTGGAGGCTTCGGAAGAGAAACTTCGAAGCATGCGCGGGGCGACAGCTTCCATGATTTTCCAGGATCCGATGTCTGCGCTGAACCCTGTGATGACTGTAGGCGCACAGATCATGGAGGTTCTGCGGATCCATCATCCAGAGCAGAGCAAGGCCGAGCTGGAGGCCCGTGTGGATGAAATGATGAATCTGGTCGGCATCCCGTCAAACAGAAAGGTCGAGTTTCCGCATCAGTTTTCCGGCGGCATGAAACAACGCATTGTAATTGCCATCGCACTTGCCTGCGAACCAAAGCTGATCCTGGCCGACGAGCCTACGACCGCGCTGGATGTCACGATCCAGGCACAGATGCTCGGCCTGATCAATGAACTTCAAAAGCGCCTGGGAACGGCAATGGTCCTGATCACACACGATCTGGGCGTCGTGGCGCAGACCTGTGAAAAGGTTATCGTCATGTATGCCGGAGAAGCAGTTGAATCCGGCAGCGCGGAGGATATATTTGAATCCTCCCAGAGGCATCCATATACACAGGGGCTGTTCAATGCTATTCCGAATCTTGACGTGGAGACGGACAGACTGGAGGCGATTGAGGGAGCAGTTGCGGATCCGACAGTAAAGATTGAAGGCTGCCGTTTTCGGGAGCGCTGCAAGTATGCAACCGAAGCCTGTAAGAAGAAACAGGAAATGCGGGAGGTTTCCCCGGGTCATAAGATCCGTTGCATGCGCTATGAAGGATAAACAGCGTACTGTTGGGATGACTGCGCGTGGGTGCTTTCATACATATCCCAGTATCTGGACCTGGCATTTTATGAGGGCAAGAGAAAGAGCGCACGATTTCATCATGTGAGGTAAAAGATCATATGGAAGATAAAGTCTTAGTGGAAGCTATTGATCTGAAAAAATATTTCAGCGTCGGGAAAGGGCAGCTTCATGCTGTAGACGGCGTCAATTTTAAGATCAGAAAAGGGACGACTCTCGGCGTCGTGGGAGAGAGCGGCTGCGGAAAATCAACACTGGGAAAAGTGTTGCTGCGGCTGTATGATGTAACAGGCGGAAAAATAATCTATGATGGGACGGATATTACCACGATGTCGCCAAAGGAGCTCAAGCCCCTGCGTCAGAGGATGCAGATGATATTCCAGGATCCGTCTGGAAGTCTGGATCCGCGCCAGAGCGTCCGCGACCTGATCGGAGAGCCGCTGAAAATATACAAGGCCTTTGGCAGTCGTGATGAATATGAGCAAAAGGTCCGGACGATCATGAAGACGGTCGGCCTTTCGGAAATGTATGCGGACAGCTTTTCCCATGAGCTCGACGGAGGAAGACGCCAGAGGATCGGGATCGGCAGGGCCCTTGCGATGGATTCGGAGTTCATTGTCTGCGACGAGCCGGTATCCGCGCTGGATGTTTCCATCCAGGCACAGATCCTGAATCTTCTGATGGATCTGCAGGATGAAAAGAAGCTGACTTATATTTTTATTACCCATGATCTGAGTGTCGTCAAGCATATCAGCCATGAGATCATGGTCATGTATCTGGGGCAATGCGTCGAGTATGCAAAGACAAAAGAGCTGTTTGCAAATCCCATGCATCCGTATACGCAGGGGCTTCTGAATGCGGTCCCGATTCCGAGCCTTAAAGCCAGGAAGCTTTCTACAGAGGTGATGCGCGGCGAGCTGACAAGCCCTATAGATCCAGCACCCGGGTGCAGGTTTGCGGCCAGATGCCCGTATGCAACGGAATCCTGCAGGGGAAGCGATATTCCTCTTAAGGAAGTGGAGCCAGGGCATTTTGTAGCCTGTACCAGAGTCTAGAGTGATCCATGACTGGGATGATGAGATATTCTCAGACACTTCAAAAGAGAAAAAAGGAAAAGAGATTGTGATGACAGAGCAGGAGAGGAAAAAGCTGCAGGAGGAAATGGAAGAGCGGATGCGGCAGGTGGCGGAGGATATCAGAAAGCAGTTTGCTGCCTGCAGCGCTGCCGCTGAAGGGACCTCGTACAGTGTAGAAGAGTTCTATCTTTCTATGCCGGATGGCGTAAAGCTCTACACACTGGTCTATAAACCGTCAGGGCTGGAACGCTTTCCGGTACTGATCCAGCGAAGCTGCTATCCGAATCAACTGCCGATGGAGCAGGTATATGGAGAGGAACTTGCAAAGCGAGGGTACGGCTATGTTGTTCAGGCCTGCCGCGGAACAGGAAAAAGCGAGGGTATATGGGAGCCGAACGTCAACGAAAGACCCGATGGAATAGCGACCTTGAACTGGCTTAACGATCAGGAATGGGCCGAGAGTATCGGCTATTTTGGAGCAAGCTATCTGGCACTGACCGGCTGGGCGATCGCGGATGCGGTTCCGGAGAAGGTAAAGGGCATGATGCTGACCGTTTACGGGACAGACCGGTTTAAGTCCGCTTATGAGAAGAGGCTTTTCCGGCACGATGTCCTGACTGGGTGGGCGATGTCAAATGCCGGTCATCCGGTGGAGGCGGATTACCTTGAGAGCTGCCGGTTCCGCCCGCATGCCGGGGTGGATGAGGCCTTATGGGGTGGAAGACTGGACTGGTATCAGGACTGGATTCATTCGACGAAAAGAAGTGACCCGTACTGGCAGCATGGTTTCTGGAAAATGCTGGAGGAGATACCTTCAAAGACTACCGTTCCGGTATATATCGTTGAATCCTGGTACGATCACCATTTCGGGAGCGCGATGAATACCTGGCAGGCCCTGAATGCGGAAAATAGGGAGCACTGCTGGCTGGATATCGGCTGCTGGAATCATATGTCCATGGAATGCATCGAGTGGGGGGAGCAGAGACATATCGAAAATGGAGATGTCAGGCGCCTCTTAGAGTGGTTTGAGATGATTCTCAAAAATAAAGAGCTTCCGTCAAAAAGAATACGCACTTATATCATGCGGGAGGACCAGTGGAGAGAACTGCCGGTATGGCCTCCTGTAAGCAGCCGAAATAAGAAGCTGTACCTGCAGGCAGACCGGTCGCTGTTGGCAAGACCCGCTGAGGGGCAGCAGAGCATCATTTATGAATATGACCCGGAGAACCCATGCCCGACGCATGGTGCGGAGAGTGTGCTCACAACGATCATGGAAGCAGGCAGTCTTTTGCAGCCGGAAACGGATTACCGTCCGGACGTCATCAGCTTTGTCAGTGCCCCGCTCCAGGAAGACCTCCCTGTCGGGGGAGCAATGCATGTGCGGCTGAAGGTCAGGACAGATGCGGAGGATACCGCGTTTACAGCAAAAATCTGTGAGGTATTTCCGGAAGGAAAGGCTTATAATATCCGTACAGGGATTACTACAATAGCGGCGGATATGGCAGAAGGACAGATTTATCAGCCTGGCGATCAAGTGTTGGTCAGTATCAATTTCTGGGATATTTTGTGGACGATCCGAAAGGGAAGCCGGATCCGGATTGATATTTCTTCCTCCGATTTCCCCCAGTATGCTGTTCACAGCAATTATGCGGGGATCTGGTCGGACCGGGAGATGACAAAAAAGGCACAGCAGGAGATCTGCTTGGGAGAAGACAGCTTTCTGGAACTGCCCGTTGGAAGATAGCAGGTTAGCAGCAGGCGCAGAGGTATACGAAGTGCCTGCTGCCAAAGCCGGAAATGAGGACGGATGGTAACAATCAAAGAATTGTCACAGGTGGTAGGGGTTTCTCCCAGCACAGTATCCATTGTTCTGAGAGGAGATGCGCAGAAGCGTAAAATTTCCAAGGAAACACAGGACAAAGTACTGCGTACTGCCGAGCGGATGGGATATCAGGTCAATCTGGAGGCGCGACGCCTCCGGGCCGCGCAGGAGAATGAACGGGACGATACAGTTATGGTGGGGATTTTCTGGGAAGAGCATCCCAGAGAGACATTGCTTCTGCGATTTTTGCAAGGCTTTCAGGCATATGTCAGGGATCAGGGTCTTCACATGATGCCGATTATTTATTTTTATAATCTTGGGGATCTGAAAGCTCGCAGGAGATTGTTTGCCGGAAATCGTTTCCATGCTGCAGTGGTCTATTCAGCTAGACAGGAGGACCTGGAATTCTTAAAAAACTGTTCGTTCCAGGGGCCCATCATCAATGTCGCGCCCCGAAAGGAGGATACCTCAGAAGGGCCAAATGTGATTCATATAGTGGACATGGGAAATCTGAATTGCATGGACCGTATAATGACAAGTATGCGTGAGCATGGTCAGAGCAAGCTGGCGCTTTGCCAAAGTGGCGATTTTATTGACATGGAAAAACTGGACACTATTGGAAAAAAGCAGGGGGTTTCCATTTATGATACCAGGGATTACAGTGTCGGTTCTATTGAAGGCGGCTATGAATGGGCTAAACGAAATGTCGATTTGAGAGACAGGCATTTTGACTGTATCTATTGTGGTTCGGAGCGAATGGCATTTGGCGTGATGCGGGCCCTGCATGATATGGGGGTAAAGGTGCCGGAAGAAATGAGGGTAGCAGCTTCGGATGTTTATAACCTGAATTTTCAGGAGTTCTGTACGCCGTCGCTGACATCCATTACCATTCCGATGGAGGCTGCGGCCAGTGAGACTTGTGAGATAATAAGAGAGGCAATGGGTACTCCAAATGGGGAGAAGATCGTAAAGTATGTCTTTCCCGGTTTCATACCGGGAGAGAGTTGCTGATCGTTTGTACTGCAAAAAAAGTTCACGTTTCTTCAGCGTGAACTTTTTCTTTTTTAAAATCAGGAAAGGAAACTTTTGTGAAAGAAGAGAAGCTGCAGGGATTACTTGAAAGCATGACGCTAAAAGAAAAAGCATTTCAGTTGACGCAGGCACCTGGTCTTTTTTATGTAGAAGGTGCAGAGATCGTCGGAACTGACGTGCGGGATGATCTGACAGAGGAAGAGCTGGCCATGATGGGCAGCACGCTTTATATCTATGGGCAGGAACACGTAAAAGAGGTGCAGGAGCGCTGCATGGCGAATCACCCGCATCATATCCCCATTCTATTCATGATGGATGTGATCCATGGATACCGAACGGTCTTTCCGATTCCACTGGGAATGGGAGCTTCGTTTGATCCTGCCGGTGCCGAGGAGATGATGCGTATTTCCGCGGCAGAGTCCTCTGCGGAGGGAATTCATGTGGCTTTCTCTCCGATGCTGGATCTGGTCCGTGACCCCAGATGGGGGCGAGTCCTGGAGTCCACAGGGGAGGATCCTTATCTGAACGGTGTTCTCGGTAAGGCGATGGTAAAGGGGCTGCAGGGAGAGAAAGCAGAGCATCATCCAGATGAGCGTGTAAGCGCCTGTATCAAACATTTCGCAGCCTATGGCGCACCGGATGGAGGACGCGACTATCAGAACAGTGAGCTCTCAGAGCATACGCTGCGGGAGTATTTTTCCTCCTGCCTACCGGGCCGCTGCTGATGAGGGCGCGGATATGGTGATGAGCTCCTTTCAGACGCTGAACGGGACCCCTTCTGCTGCCAATGACTGGCTTCTGAAGGATGTCCTGAGAAAGGAATGGAACTAAGATGGCGTCATTATCACTGATTGGGCGGCAATAGCCGAGATGGTTAAGCATGGTATCTGTGCCGATCTTAAAGAGGCTGCGCTGACTGCCTTTCAGGCAGGTGTGGATATTGACATGTGCTCTATGGCATATAACAGATATCTCCCGGAGCTGGTTGAGGAAGGAAAGATCAGCGAAGAGGATTTAGATCGCTCGGTTATGCGTGTCCTCCGTCTGAAAAGCAGGCTGGGCCTGTTCGAAGACCCATATCGGGGAGCATTCGGGAAAACGGATTCCCATGTTATTCTGTGCACTGAACATCGGAGTGCAGCCCGCAAGGCCGTATGCGAGAGCCTGGTGCTTCTGAAGAACGAGGGAGAAAAGTCCCTGCTTCCTCTGAAAAAGGATAGGCAGACCGCCCTGATCGGACCGTATCTGAAATGTGAGGAGCTGTTCAGCGCGTGGTCGCCAACCGCAAAAACAGGAGACACTGTCACCCTTCTGAAGGCGGCCGGAGAGCTTGAGGAATATTCGTTTACATATTCGCAGGGGTGCCGTCTGGATACCAGGGAGGATGTTCTGGCAAAGAGCAGGGAGAGCTCAGTCGAGGATCTGCGCAAAGGGGTTTTTGCGTGGAAGCTTCCTTCAAAGGAAGAGGATGACATGCTGGCTGCAGCGGTTCGGAATGCGAAAGATGCAGATACAGTCGTCATGCTCCTTGGTGAGCACAGGAGTCTCAGTGGTGAAGGTGCTAGCCGGGGAGATATCACGCTCCCAGAAAACCAGGTGGAGCTCCTGAAGGCGATATATGAAGTCAACCGCAATATCGTCACTGTCGTTTTCGGCGGGCGTCCCCTTGATCTGCGGGAAGTCTGCCTCTGCAGTAGGAGCGTGGTCATGGCCTGGCTTCCCGGCACTGAGGGCGGACATGGAGTGATGGATGTGCTGACGGGATGCGTGAACTTTTCAGGGAAGCTTTCCATGAGCATACCGGTCAGTGTCGGACAAATCCCGGTGTATTACAATCAGCTGCGAACCGGCCGTCCCAAGGATCCTGTTCTGGATGAGCCGAACTATGTGTCGGCTTATTTGGATTCACCGAACCGGCCGCTGTTTCCGTTCGGATACGGACTCTCCTACAGCCGTTTTTCCATCTCCGATGCAGGTGTTTCCAGGGCTCAGATTGAGGGGGCATTTGACCCGGACGATGAAGAGAGTGTTCTTCTTACAGCCGGAGCGGAAATAGAAAATTTATCGGAGCGCGCAGGCACAGCGGTCATACAGATGTATCTGCGGGATGATGTCTCTTCACTTGCAAGACCTGGAAGAGAGCTGAAAGCATTCAAGAGGATTTCCCTTGCATCGAGAGAGAAAAAAACAGTCTCGTTTGCTGTCACTCCTGCCATGCTGGCGTACACAGGTCCCGATGGAAAACGCATTCTCGAAAAGGGATCCTTTACCATATGGATCGGAGAGGACTCCGAGACGCGGAATCAGGCGGGATTCAGCCTGAAATAAGAATGCAGGCTGCTGCGGGGACGGTCATGTGCACCAGTTTATAGCGCACATGACCGTCTCTGTTTTGTTGTATCAGACCCAATTCGCAGAAATTATACGAACGAGAAAGACATATCATGGTATCTCTTTCTTCCCATCAGGAACAGCTTCCATGAATGCCGAGGCAATCGGTGAAATAGGCAAGCCCTTCTGCGTTGCAGCATATAGGGTCCGCTTTTCCGGAAGTGATCTGGTGCGTATCTGAATCAAATCTCCTTTTTGCAAGTCTTCCGTTACAAATTCCAGAGGGACCATACCGATTCCAAGTCCGCTGCGAACCAGAGGCAGTGCCAGACTGACACTTCGGACGGTATAGGAGGGCGAGAGAATATGCCCATCCTCAAGAAACCAGGCATCTATATTTGCCCGCGCCTGATTATCGGAAGAGACGGCAATCAGAGGATAATCTGCCAGCTCCCTTTGGGAGTAAGTCTTTAAAGCATCTATATCAAAATCCCCTGCAGCGATGGGTATATCCTGAAAGGTCCTCAATGGGACCAGGGAAAAATCATAGTCCTTGGGAATAGGCGAGATCAGGAAAGCAAGCTCGATAGCGCCTTCCTTTAACAGTCTGCAGAGTTCCTGTGTCGTTGTTCCCTGGAAAATAATCTGTACATCCGGATGAATCGATTTAAAACTCCTGATCCCGGTAGCGAGATAATAGCGGATCGCGGTTTCCGTGGCACCAATGGTCAGCTCGGTCTGACGCCCTAGATATTGATTTGAGACAATGCGCTCACCGGCACTGAGCTCCTCCATAGCCCGGCGAACATATACGAGAAGATGCTCCCCCTCTGTCGTCAGCTGCAACTCTTTGCCGGAGCGAATAAACAGAGGATAACCAAGCTCATTTTCCAGCTTTTTAATGGACTGGCTTACGGCAGACTGGGTCACATATAACAGCTCTGCTGCGCGGGTAAAGCTGAGCAGATTGGCTGTATACAGAAAGCTGCGATAATATTCCAGGTTTGAGATCATGAGCACTTCCTTTCCGTCTGCATAATGGACTTATAAGTTACACGGATGTACCAATGCAGTGCAGTTTGCTGCCAGTCAGGCTTACTGCGTCCTCAAAGGTTTCGGCAACTTTGCAGTATTAGTATAACTAATCATTACAGTATTTACAATAATTTGATTTATACATAGATGCTGAGTTATTCTTTTTCAGGAAGGATCAATGTATCGAAAGTAGCTTCCAGACAATTCCTTTCCCCGCTGCGCGATACTGAGTTTCCTTCCTTACATCTAATGCACGATCGAAAGGAAGCAAGCCATGACACAGACAGAGAACAAGCAGCCGCAAGCCCTGGAAGGCATTACCGTCCTGGACCTGACACGTGTGGTTGCAGGACCTTACGCAGGCTCCATCCTGGGGGATTTCGGCGCCAGGGTGATCAAGATCGAGGTCCCGGGCAGAGGGGACGACGCCCGCGGGTATGGCCCCTACCGCAATGGGGAGAGTGTCTATTACGCAAACCTGAATCACAATAAGCAGGGAATTACCCTGAATCTCAAGACGGAGGAAGGAAAAGCAATTTTCCGAAGACTTGTCAGTAAGGCAGACGTCGTCATAGAGAATTACAGACCCGGCGTCATGGACAAGCTGGGCCTTGGATACGAAGAGCTTAAAAAAATCAATCCGCGCCTGATTTATGGAGCTGTTTCCGGATTCGGAAGCTACGGGCCATATGCCATGCGCCCGGGATATGACATCATCTCCCAGGGGATGGGCGGTCTGATGAGCGTAACAGGAGCAGAGGGAGGCGAGCCGACCAGAAGCGGAAACGCGATGGGAGACATCCTTGGCGGTATGAATCTCGTTATGGGAGTCCTGCTTGCGCTGGAGGCCCGTCATCGCACGGGTGTCGGGCAGCGCGTCGATGTCTCTTTAGTTGATTCCGTCGTCGCCAGCCTGGAAAACGCATATGTGCGCTATTTTGAGAGCGGAAAGCTTCCCGTCAGGATGGGGAATGCCTATGCTTCCATCGCTCCGTACGACACCTATCATGCAAAGGACGGCTATGTGATCATCGCTTGTGGAAACCAGAAGCTCTATGAGAAATTCTGCAATGAGGTTGTGGAGATGCCCTGGATGATCACGGATGAAAGGTTCCTCACCGTCCCGCTCAGGGTAAAGAACAACAAGGCACAGAAAGCAGAAGTTGAGAAGTGGACGATGCAGCACACGGTAGACGAGGTCGTCGACATTGTTCTCGGAAAAGGCATTCCCGCCGGGCCCATCTACGATGTAAAGCAGATAACCGAGAATGAGCATATTGCGGGCGCCAGGGAGATGTTTATCGAGGTAGATCATCCTGTCATCGGCTCCATGAAGGTCAACGGGAACCCGATCAAGCTCATGGACATGATGCCGCGCGTCAATATGCCGGCTCCGACTCTCGGGCAGCATAACCGGGAAATTATGGGGGAACTTCTTGGAATGAGCGAGCAGGAGATCTCTGCACTCGAAGAGAAGCAGGTAATTTAATTACGTTTGCATTTAACGGAGGAGAATTGGAAATGAAAAAAATAGCAATCGGAGGAGGCCAGGGATTCTGGGGCGACAGCCCGGATGCAGCTGTGCACATGATCCAGAACGCCGACATTCAATATATGGGATGCGACTACCTGGCGGAGCTGACTCTTTCCATTATGGCCAAGCAGCAGCTGAAGGATCCTTCTAAAGGCTTTGCACCGGACTTTGTAACACGGCTTCTTAGGGAGGCCGGCAAGGAGGCATGGGAGAAAAAGATCCGTCTGATCACCAACGCCGGCGGAATGAATGTCAGTGGCTGCGTGGATGCGATTCGCACCTGGGCGGAAAGTGAGTCCATGCATGGATATAAGATCGGATATGTGACCGGCGACAATATAAAGGATAAGATCCCACAGCTTTTAAAGGATGGATGGACTTTCCCGAATTTTGATTACGACGGGGATTTTAACGATATTGTAGACAAAATATATAACTGTAATGTCTACATCGGACATGAGAGCATAGAACAATGCATCGCAGACGGCGCAGACACCGTTATCACTGGCCGGGCTGCAGACTCTGCACTCTTTATGGCACCGTTGAAATATGAGTTTGGATGGGCTGCGGACGATTGGGACAATCTTGCACGCGGCATTATGGCAGGACACATGCTCGAGTGCGGCGGTCAGGGAGCAGGCGGAAACTTCATGTATGACTGGAGAAGCGTGCCTCGTATGGAGGATCTCGGATTCCCGATTGCAGAGCTGACCGAAGATACGATGGAGATCACCAAGGCTCCGGACTGCGGCGGCCTCATCAGCGAGCAGAGCGTCAAAGAGCAGTTCCTCTATGAAGTCCTGGATCCTTCCAACTACTGGACACCTGACGTCAATGTGGATGTATCTCATGCGACGATCCGCCAGGTTGGCGATAACCGGGTGCGTGTCGATGGGATCAAGGGTAAGCCACGTCCGGATACATTGAAGCTGTGTGTCGGATATCACAAGGGCTGGAAGACGGTCAGTATGCTCTCCTTTGCGTGGCCGGATGCCTATGAAAAGGCAAAATACTGCGCAGATGTCATCATGAAAAAGATGGCAAAGCGCGGCATGAAGGCAGACGATGTGCATATCAGCTTCATCGGACTCAACAGCCTGCATCTGAATGTCGCGGATATGAGCGAAGAGGCCATAAAGAACCTGAATGAATGTGTCATGCGGATCGCGGTATTCTCTGAGGACAAAAATGAATGCGCCAAAATCATTCCCGAGATTTCACCGCTTCAGCTCAATGGCCCTCCCGGAGCCTCCTTCTTCGGCGGAAGAGCCCATGTGCAGGAGGTGATGGCTCTTTGGCCGACAAGTGTCCCTCGCGAGGCAGTGCAGACGGAAAGCCATATTCTGACAGTGGGATGACGTGGTCTTTCACAGTCACATTTAATATGGCAGGACAGACCGGGTTTTGTGGAATACAGAATCATGGCAGATGATCGGTCTGCGCGGAGCAGCAGTTGTATGAGAAGCGGACTGCTCCGCCTGGAGAAAGAAAGAGGAGCTCTTCATGAAAGAAATTTATTTATATGATATCGCACACGGAAGAAGCGGAGACAAAGGGGATACCAGCAACGTCTGCGTATTTGCCCGAAAGCCGGAATATTACAGGATCATTGAAAGAGAGGTGACGCCTGATGTGCTGCACAGATATTTCGGAGACATGGTCAAGGGGGAAATTACAAGGTATGAGGTCCCTAGCCTTGGCGGTTTTAATTTCGTCATGCAGCACGCACTGGGCGGAGGCGCCACAATGAGCCTTCGTCTGGACAGCCTTGGAAAATCGATGGGAAGCGCTGTGATGCGCCTGAAGATCCATGTCGAAGACGATGAGCTGTGATTATTACGGGCGGTTTTCATTAAGGAAGGCCGCCATAACCGATCTGTTGTTCCGGACGGTGGAAGAACAGACACGGCTGGTCATATTAGCCAAATGCAAAGGAAAGAGAGATGGCTGACAGAATAATAATAGCAGGAGCCTGCAGAACGGCGATAGGTAAAATGGGCGGCGTCCTCAGCAGTGTAGGAGCGGTTGATCTCGGCGCAGTGGTGATCCGTGAGGCGCTTCATCGGGCAGGAGTTGCTCCGGAAGCAGTTGATGAGGTGTTGATGGGGTGCGTAATCCAGGCAGGGCTCGGACAGAATCCGGCCAGACAGGCAGGTGTAAAGGCCGGACTTCCTTATGATGTGCCGGCTGTTACTGTTAATGTCGTATGCGGATCCGGCCTGAACTGTGTGAATATGGCTGCAGAGAAGATCCTCTCTGGCAGTGCGGATATCGTTGTAGCGGGCGGCATGGAAAACATGTCCCAGGCACCTTTTGCGGCGATGCAGGCGCGTTTTGGTTATCGGATGAACAACGGGACGCTTGTCGACACGATGGTGAAGGATGCCCTATGGGATGCCTTTAACGATTACCATATGATTCAGACAGCAGATAATGTTGCTGTAAAATGGGGACTGCAAAGGGAGGAACTGGATGCGTTTGCCCTTGCTTCCCAACAGAAGGCGGCAAAGGCGGCAGCGGATGGGAAGTTTCGTGATGAAATTGTACCGGTTACTGTCCGTTTGAAGAAGGAAGAGATTGTCGTTGATACAGATGAGGGACCGCGTCCGGATACCTCCCTTGAAAAGCTGGCAAAGCTCAGACCGGTCAATCCTGACGGTGTAACCACTGCTGGCAATGCCTCCGGCATCAATGATGGGGCTGCTGCGATGATCCTGATGCGGGAGAGCAGGGCAAAAGAGCTTGGAGTGACTCCTATGGCATATTGGCGTTGGGGGGCACTGGCTGGTGTTGATCCTGCCATTATGGGAGTAGGTCCCGTGGCAGCCACGAAAAAGGTGCTCAAAAAGACGGGACTTACCATAGAGGACTTTGATCTGTATGAGGCTAATGAGGCCTTTGCAGCACAGTCTCTGGCAGTTGCAAGGGAACTTTGCCTGGATCCCGAAAAGCTGAATGTCAACGGCGGAGCAATTGCCCTGGGACATCCGGTAGGGGCTTCCGGGGCACGGATCCTCGTCACACTTCTGCATGAGATGGATCGAAGAAATGTAAAGAGAGGACTTGCCACACTTTGTATCGGAGGAGGCATGGGTTGTGTTGCTGTTGTGGAGCGTGCAAGTTCTGATAGTGTGAACGAAATAAGATAAAAAGGGCGGTTCAGAGTGTCGTACAACGACCTCCAGAACCGCTTTTTTAACATACCTGATCGAAGAGCAGCACGGAAGCAGCCGGTATGTTTGGCCAAGCCGCCCATCCATACGGCAGATAAGCAGCAGTATTGTCAATCAAACCACCTGCAAGAGTCCGGATAGCATCTTCACTGCAGTGATGGCCATTTGCATATGGATCTTTTTACTGAACCTTTATCACAGAATAGGGATTTCTGACCTACTTCTTTTTGCACCTTTTGCAGGATACCTGCACGATCGGAGGAATACCGTGGCTATATCCTATACAGAAGAAATTTCATGTGATGCCGTTTCGTTCTTTCAGCGCTGTCTGCTTGTTAGTTGCAGGCGTCTTTGCGGAAGCTATCTGGAGTGTTCAGACATAGATGGATCTGTTTGCTTCCGGATTTAAGCTTCTGGCAGCAGGCCCTCACTTTATCTTTTAGCGTTTCAAAAAAAGACCCCTGCCTTCTGGCAGGGGTCTGGTATCAATCCGTCATTGCTGACTTATACTTCTCATCCAGTCTCTTTGAGGATCTGGAAGGCTTGTCGTGCACAGATCCGCGGGGCATCCATGTCCCCTGCGCCAGCCTTTCTTTCCGTTCGATCCCGCGGGCAGAGCGGATGGCGTCCAGTTTCTGTGCGTTCTTTTTGCTCTTCTTCATAGCATTTTCCTCCAAATAAAAGGGTCATCATTTCATTCCAAATATGAATCCAGGTCATCTTCCATAAAAATGTGAATCTTATTTTCCCTTCATTTGAAACATATTTGTATTGAATAACTGACAACTTATCAACACATAAGGGAGAAAGAAAAAATGAGAGATCTAACCACCCTTTATTCACGTATCGAAGCCCTGCCTTACCATGGGCGGCTTCATTGCCATTCTGAGAACTCGCTGAAGGACTCCTTCAATAAGGTCGGGGATATGGCCAATAAGGCAAAGTCCCTTGGATTTGACAGCCTTGCGCTGACAGACCACGGGAATATTGCCGGATGGATCCAGCACATGAAGGCATGCAAAGCAGCCGGTGTACGTCCCGTATTCGGCGTGGAAGCTTATCTGAAGGATATTTTATCAGATGTCGTCTCAAAGGATGATGAAAATAACATCAGCCATGTGGGCGGAAAAGCGGATACCAAGCTGCACCTGATCCTGATCGGACTGGATGATATAGGACGCAAGGCAGTGAGCCTTATCGTTACGGAGAGCAATGCGCATATCGAAAAACGCGGGAATAACGTCTATCCGTGCATCGACAAGGAGATCCTGGAGAAGTATATCGCTCCGGGGACTGCCGGCCATAAGCACGTCGTAGTTACAAGCGCATGCGTTGGCGGCGTACTGGCAGGCAGGGTCTACCAGAATGATGCCTATATCGAGGAGCTTACATCGATCGATGAGAAGCTCCGCATGCATGAAGAAAATTCCGGTTTCCTTGCCATGGCCCAGGCTCGTCTTGCAGATGTGCAGGAAGTGTATGATCAGGCAAAGGAATGGAAGAACAGGACCTATACGGCCAGGATCCGCGCCATCGAAAAGCGCGAAGACGGCCCGGAAAAGGAACAGGCACTGGCGGAAATAAGGGAAGAAGAGAAGAAAACGGAGATTGCCAGGGAGAACTTTGACAGGATCAAGGCTGACCTTGCCAGGGCACGTGCCGACATGAAACAGTTTGCCGGCAAAATCCTCCCGGAGGATGATGTCAGGGCAAAAAGGGAAAGAAAGGCTTACCTGGAAAGCCAGGTGATGACGCAGGATGAGATCCGAAAGAAGTTCGAACAGGAAGCCCTGTACTATGATTCCATCGCAGGACACGGGTACTTCTTTATTGAACTTCAGTACCATGGGCTCCCCATGGAGAAACTGTGGATGCCGGTCTTAAATGACCTTGCCCATAAGCTTTCCATACCAACAGTGGCGGCAAATGATGAGCACATGATCGAGCGTGAAGATACGGAAGCAAGAAAGTATCTGAATGCCATGCGCTTTTACAACTTCCGTTACGAAGAACCTTCCGATTCCGACTATGAGCTCTATTTCAAATCGGATGAAGAACTGACAGATGCCCTGGTTTCCATGCTCGGGAAAGAAGAAGACGTTTATGAAGCATTTTCCGGCATATCGCAGATCCTCTCGATGTGTGATGAAGGTACTCTGGAAAAGGGAGAGCATTATCCAAAGTGGAATAAGGACTGGACGAAGGAAGAGTCCCTTGCTTTCCTTGAAAAACTGGCCAGGGAAGGGATCCCGAAAAGATACCCGGAATGGACAGATGAACTGGAAGACCGACTTCAGTATGAGCTTTCGGTGATCAGGGATATGGGCTTTGCCGATTATTTCCTTGTCGTCCAGTGGTATATCAATGTCGGGAAGAAATTAGGCCATATGCCGGACGACAGGTTCCGTTATCTGCAGGTACATGTCACAGAGATGGACCTGGAATCCATTCTTTCCTATATTGAAGCTGACCAGTCGCTTCCCGGATACGCGGTAGGCCCCGGCAGGGGTTCAGGCGCTGCAAGTATCGTCTGTTACCTGACCGGAATGACGGCTATCGATCCTATCAGGTTCAACCTTGTGTTTGAGCGCTTCCTTAACCCGGAGCGCGTGACAATGCCTGATATCGACGTTGATTTTTCCCAGCATATCCGTGACCTTCTGATTCAGATCATGCGGGCAAAGTTTGGAAATGACGGTATCTGCACGATCATGACAAGAGGCACCATGGCGGCTAAAAACGCCATCAAGCAGACTGCCAAGGTATACGGCGCAAAAAAGCACCCCGGAGAGAAGGATGCCCATAAGACATTCCTTTCCCTGGGAGATGCGATGGCAAAGCTCGTTCCGGCAGCGCCTGGTGCCAAGCTTGCCGATGCAGATGGGGATATCATGGCTGAATTCGGCGATAACGATGACGCCATGGCGATCTACAAAATAGCAAAGAAACTGGAAGGGACCTATTCCCAGACTGGCCAGCACGCGGCAGGCGTTGTCCTCGCGGACAATGGCGATATCAAACAGTACACGGCGCTGTTCAATATTGACGGCGCATGGGTATCGCAGATGGACAAGACAGAGGTGGAAGAGTACGGGATGCTGAAATTTGACTTCCTCGGGCTCATCAACCTGGATATCATCACCGACACTGTCCGGGATATTGCCAAGCACAATCCCGGTGTTTCGCTGGACCTGGACAACCTACCCATTGAAAAGGACGTCATTAAGCTGTTTGCGGAGGGCAATACCAACCGCATATTCCAGTTTGAGAGTCCCGGAATGAAAAAGACGCTCAGGCAGTTCCATCCGGAGAGTCTGGATGACCTGATCCTGCTGAACGCGCTTTACAGGCCGGGGCCGATGGACCAGATACCAAAGGTCGTGAAGGCAAAAAGAGAAGGCGTGGTCACTTACAAGGTGTCGCAGCTGGAACCTATCCTGAAAAGTACATACGGCTTTATTGTGTACCAGGAGCAGGTGCAGCAGATCTTCCGTGACCTTGCGGGCTATTCCCTTGGCGGCGCGGACCTTGTCCGCCGTGCCATGAGCAAAAAGAAGGAAAAGGAACTGGCGGCGCAGAGACAGATATTCATTTATGGTGATGAGAGCAAAGGTATTCCCGGCTGCGTTAAAAACGGGGTCAGTGAAAAGGATGCCAATGAGATCTTTGATACCATGATGGAGTTCGCTGCCTATGGTTTCAACCTCGCGCATGCGGCGGTATATTCCTATGTTGCATACATTACGGGGTATTTGAAGCAGTACTACACCGCCGAGTTCTTCCGCTCCGCGATGCGGTACACATCGATCGATGTGATCCAGCCGCTCGTAAAGGAATGCAAGGACAGGAATATCGAGGTCAGAAACCCTGACATCAATATTTCCCAGGAATCCCTTGAACTCATCAATGACAGTATCTATTTCGGTCTTGGTGATGTAAAGAGTGCTGTCGGAAGTGCACCGGATATCATCCGGGAACGTGAGGAGAACGGTCCGTTTACGGATATCACTGATTTCCTTATAAGGACAAACTGCAAGAAGGATGTATTCGTATCCCTTGCATGCGCGGGCGCTTTCGATAATATCTGCCCCGGCAGGTATGACCTGATCAGCAATGCCAATGACATCGTTGAGCTTGTTTCATCCATGGCCTCGGCCGGAAAGGAACTGCGTGAGAAATTAAAGCTTGCGCAGCTGATCGAAGATGGAAAAGACGACGAAGCAAGGGAGATGAACGGCGGAAAAAAGCCGAACATGAAGGTCCTTGCAAGGACTGTCGCCCGTCTCCAGAACAGGATCGCGGATGCAAAGGAAATGATGGCGGGTATCAACCGGCATTATTCCATACCGGATCCCCTCTACCTGATGCAAAAGGAAACGGAGGCGATCGGGACATACCTTACCACCAGGATCTTCAACGGTTATGAGGATGTGGCGCAGGCAGGCGGGAAGAAGCTGGAGAGTGTAGACAACCGTGCTGACAATGTAAAGCTCCTTGTCTATCCGGACAATGTGTCTGTAAGGACGACAAAAAACGGCAAGACATTCGCCAGCTTTGACGCGGTGACGAAATTCGGCACGATCCGCGGCATCACGTGGGATGAGGACGTGGCTGAAAAATTAACTTCGGTACACGACCCCGTGATCATGAGCGGCGCCTTAAGGGCGGATGACTACCGTGACGGGCAGATGCAGCTGGCAGTGAAATCATTCTCGGAGGCCAAAAAGGCTTACAAGGACATCCATGTAAAGGTCAGGAATTTGGCCTGCTGGGTCGATCTTTGCGAGAAGGCAAAAGAACATCAGGACCAGGATGACCGGATCATTGCCTGGACAGCTGACGGGGAAGAAGACTACTGGAGAGAAGCAAACCTCATCGTCTCCCATGCGACCATCGATTGGATGGAAGAGAACGGGATCGGAGAAGTTTGCAGAAATGACTGAATAATGAAATAAGAAGAGGACCTGTCTTAACCGGCAGGTCTTTTTCTGTGCCGTTATAGCTTCGATACTTTCCGACATATTTGTATAGAGGAATACTCCTCATTGCCTTTTTTACCTTTATTACAAGGAGGAATTTATCATGGTTAAGGCGAAAAACATCCTGTCAAAGGCCGCTGCGGCGGGCATGGCTGCGATCCTTGCGGTCACTTCCATTATGCCCGTCTTCGCTGCGGACTATGACGGGGAACAGGACATTGATATCACCATTGAAGGTGAAGAAACAGTCACGGAAGGATCCGGTATTGAGGAAACGGACGTGGATCTGACGAAAGGACAGGAGGCAGGCAGTGATGAAACCCCTTCCTTTGGCGGAATACGTACCTATGCCTCGGATGCCACTTTCATGACAGGACTGGATTTTAACAAGACGCTCAAGGAACTGGCAAACCCGGATACGACTATGTCAGCATCCAGTGAGGATGAGAACATCCATACGATCATCTGGTCCGATAACAGCCCGGCGGATTTAGGTGTAACGAATGCGGCAGAGGTAAATACGGCGGAATCTGCTGGAAAGATCTATGCCTGGTTTGACGACGAGATCATTTACCTTTGGTCAGACGCGGCGGATATCCACTTAAACGAGGATGCCGGAAGTATGTTCGCTTCGATGAAGAATCTCTCCCAGGCGGGTCTGTTCTACAGCGGAAAGGTGGAATCCTCATCCACTGTGTCCATGAACAGCATGTTTGCGAACTGCCCGTCCCTGGCATGGATCAACATCTCTGATCTTACGACGGCAAATGTGACGGACATGATGAGGATGTTCGAGGATGTCCCGGCAGTGGCATCCCTGACATTCGGTGAGAATTTCAGGTTCAAGACCGCCACCGGCCTTCGGAGGGACGTGAACTGGGCGGCGGAGGACTCCTCCATCTGGACCACGGAAGCGCTGGAGCTTGATGCGGATGCAAAGCCCGGTACATGGACCGCGACACTGGATCCCGCAGACAGGGTGATAGACGATCCGGACATCTTTTATTCGACGATCCTGGATGAAAACAACCTGCGGCATCTGGCTACAGGAAATATTTACAGCGGGTTCTGTCTCAATGAAGATGCTTCCACACCATATGGCTATTACCAGAAGATCGAGGGGACGGATGCCAATCTCAGAAACGGTGAGATCTTAAGCTCAGGTGACAGCTATCCCGGCGGGACGCCCCTTGGCAGCACCTTACGGGAAGCACTCATCACAATCTTATATTTCGGAGAAAAAGACAACCTTTCCTTTGCGGACATCCAGAATGATATCTGGCATGTCGCATGCGAATGGAGCGAAGTGTGGGATAATGCGGGCTATTGGGCAGATAAGGCATTTGCCGATATCCCCGGCCACAAGAGGTATAAACTCTATATCTATAAGGCACTGGATAACCGCCAGAACCTTGCTTCCATTGAGGGCGTCGAGCTTTCCTTCTCTGTGCAGTTCGAAAAAACTGACGAGAACGACGATCCGTTATCCGGGGCCGTCCTGTACCTGACAGGGGAAAATGCTTCGGATATCGATGCGTGGCTTACCGACGGCACGGCCCATGAAGAGAAGCTCCTTCCCGGAGAGTACATGCTCCGTGAGCAGTCCCATCCGGATGGATATACCACGGCAGACCCCGTGCAGTTTATTGTGAAGGATAACGGTGTGGTAGAGATCGATGGGGAGGAATGCGGATCTGTTGTGATGACCGATATGCCCACCCGGATCTTTATCAGCAAAGAGGATGAGAATGGCACGCTTATTGCCGGCGCGACACTTAGGATCGAGGATGAGGACGGAAACATCCATGGCGATGTGCTGCAGACCACAGAGAGCAATATCCTTGAAGTCACAAAACTCCCTGCCGGAAAATACAGGCTGGTCGAGGAAGATGTACCGTCTGGTTATGAGGCAGCGGACCCGGTCACGTTCACTCTCGGTGACGACGGCATTATTGAAGAGTTTGACAATAATACCATCGTCATGGTGGATAAGAAGATATCCCACGCGCTGGTCATCAGCAAACAGGATGAATCCGGAAAGAAGATCAGCGGAGCGCATCTTAAATTAAAAAGTACTTCCGGGGAGGAGTGGAGCTGGGTGTCCAGTTCCGAAAATACTTATACTATCACGGGGATCACACCCGGAAGCTATACCCTTACCGAAGAGGATCCCGTACCTGCAGGGTATGTGAAAGCAGAGCCCATAAGCATCACGGTAAGTGAGGACGGAACGATCACTTCCGACCAGTATGATTCAGCGAAAAACCTGATCGTCATGGTCGATAAAAAGAAGAATTATCCCGTATCCATTTCCAAGGTGGATGACGAAGGAAACATCGTTGAGGGTGCCAAACTCGCAATACGTGAGACCAACGGGACCAAGATTCTGTATTCCTGGTCTACCATGTCCGAGGGTGTCCACACGGTGGACCTTCCCGCAGGAAAATATACTCTGTTCGAACAGGAAAAGTTAAGCGGTTATGACCTTGCGTCATCCATTGCCTTTACCGTGGAAGCGGATGGTTCCGTGACCTGCCCTGCCAGGGATGCGGAGGGCAATATCGTCATGGTCAATAACAGGACGAGATTTACGGTAAAGATCCGCAAGACAGACATCGCAGGCGATGAGATCGAAGGCGCTGTGCTCAGGATCGAGGATAAGAACGGCGCAACGATCAAAGAGTGGACATCAAGGGCGGGCGTGATCCATGAGGAAACGCTTCTTCCCGGTGAATATGTCCTTATAGAGACGCAGAAGCCGGATGGATATGAGCTGGCAGAGAGCATAAGCTTTACGATCGGAGAGGACGGAAAGGTAACAAGTGCCGGCCTGGATAAAAACGGGAACATCCAGATGGTTGACGGCTATGAGAAGACATCCATTCCTTTCAAGAAGGTCGATGTGAATGGAAAGACCATCAGCGGTGCATACCTTGCGATCTACCACACAAGCGGCAGCACCAAAGTGCAGGATACCAGATGGGAGAGCACTGCGGGTACCGCGCACGTGATCAAAAGCCTCCCGGAAGGCGACTATACGCTGGAAGAGGAAGAGCCGGTCCCTACAGGCTACAAAAAGGCCGCCCCGATCTCATTCCATGTGGATGCAAGGGGCAAAGCAAGTATTTCCGGCAGGGAAGTTTCTGAGATCACGATGACCGACGAGTATGTCACCTATGATGTGCTCATCAGCAAGAGGAACATCGCAGGCGATGAGATCCCCGGGGCAACGCTCCGCATTCTCGATGCGAAGGGAAATGAAAAGGAAAAATGGGTATCCGTGGAAGGAGAGGATCATACCGTAAAGAATCTTGCACCCGGTGAATACACCCTGGAGGAGACTCTCGCTCCAAACGGATATGTGAAGGCAGAATCCATGAAATTCACGGTGGCCCTGGACGGGACAGTTTCCGTGAGCGGACAGGCCGTAGCACGTGTCATTATGACAGATAAGTATGACGGCACATCCGTGACCATCAGGAAGATATATGTGGAAAATGGCAAGGAACAGCTCCTTGCGGGAGCCACACTGAACCTGTACCACTTAAACGGGACACTCAAGATCCTTGACCAGACATGGTCCACGACCGCCAATGAGAAGGCATTGACGCTTACACCAGGTACGTACATCCTTGAAGAGAGCGCAGCTCCAAGCGGATACGATAAGGCAGCGGATATTAAATTCACGGTCGGCACAGACGGGGCTGTTTCCCTGATCCGATCCATAAAAGACGCTTCCGGCAAGGCGATCGAAAAGACTTACAGGCAGGACAAGGCAGTCATCACCATGGTAGATGAAAAGTCTGACAGCAAGTTCGAGGTCACTATCTCCAAGGTGGATTCCAACGGAAAACGGATCGATGGCGCTGTTCTCGACATCCTGGAGACAGACGGAAAGAGCTCTTCTATCAAGGAGCAGATAAAGACCAAGTCCAGTGAGGACGCGGCAGTACGGCTTGCGGCAGGAACCTATACGCTCCATGAATCCGGAGTTTCTGCAGGATACATCGCAGCGAATGATATCGCGTTTACCGTGGGAAGCGACGGAAAAGTCACTGTCGATAAAAAGGAAGTCAAGAGCATCATCATGGTGGACGGCATGACAAAGGTCACCTTCCAGAAGACCGATGCGGCAGGGAACGGCCTTGCAGGTGCCAGCCTCCAGATCCTGGATAAGGGCGGGAAAGTCGTTGATTCCTTTACATCCACGGCGGGTTCCACGACCTATACCGGTATCTTAAAGGCAGGTGAGACTTATAAGCTGCACGAGGCAGCCGCACCTTCCGGCTATAAGGCGGCGGAAGACATCTCCTTTACTGTCCGCACCGATACCAACGAGCTGACAGTCGTCATGAAGGATGAGGAGGAAAGCATTATCCCCGCACCTACCGCTTCCGGAAAAGCCGGAAACTTAAGGGTCACCAAGCAGGTCGCAGGAGACGGCGCTGACCAGACGAAAAAGTTCGGCTTTATCGTCACATTGAAGAACGGGAACCAGCCCGTGACAGGCACCTATGATATGACGTTCATGGGAGCCCCCGGAAAGATCACGTTCAATGCGGCCGGCCAGGCAGGATTTGAACTTGCCCACAACGAATCACTGACGATTTACAATATTCCTTACGGTTACACCTATACCGTGGAAGAGCTGGATTACTCCAAAGACGGATACCAGGCCAGTGTTGCCCAAAACTCTGCAAAGGACGGCGGCATGAAGGAAGGCGAAAACCTTGTCCAGTTCATCAATACAAAGTTAAGCGGAGCACAGGCAGCAGGCACTACGCCCGCCCAGAGCTCTACATCCATCACAAGCACGATTTCCAGAAACACAGGCGATTCTTCCAGGACCGGTCTGTGGGCCGCAGGACTCATCGCAGGCATTGCTGTATGTGTGGGATGCATCATCATGTTGAGAAAGAAAAAAGCATAACAGCTTCGGAGTTCGTATCTGCAGGCAGTGACTGCATGTGATTCCCCGCTTTCAGGGAGGGCCTTTTTGGCCTTCCCTTTTTCGTGCCATTTTTTATTCCGGGGAACCCTGCACATATTTGTATTAGAAAACTGATAACGCTCAAAAATTAAAAACATGAATCAGGCACGCGCGCTGCCTGAGCCACTCCGTTTTAAACTCAGTTTTCCGGATTTGCCGACGATGTTGGCTGGCTTGGGTCTGTATGACAGCACGTTACCCGTTGATTCATCATAATGCACCAAAACGTTTTAACCCTCTTACAAAAGAGGAGAAGGAGAAAAAATGAAAAAAGGTTTCGTTAAGACCCTTATCGCGGTCGCTACACTGAACCTGTCTCTCGCATTCACATCGAATGCTGACGAGATCGACGAAACTACTAACGAAGCACCCGCTGCACCCGAAGAAGCGGCTCCCGAAGTGATCTCTGAGCCCGTTTCCGAGCCCGTTCAGGAATATTCCGAACCTGCTCCTGCACCCACGGAAGTCTCTTATGAGCCTGTCATGGAAATGCAGCCTGCAGAAGCTTTCGTACTTGAGAATGATCAGGTCGAGGCTCCCGCAACAGAGGGCCCTGCAGCAGAGACCGCGATGACAGAGATGCCTGTTCCTGAAGCAGTCCAGGTTGAAGCCCCTGTTTTGGAACAGACACAGATCCTTCCCGCAGAACAGATCGAAGCACCCGCTGAGATCACAGAAGCTCCCATCCAGGAAGAGGCAATTATGGAAACTGTTGTGATGCCTGAGCTTATCGGCATCCCTCCAGTTGAAGAGCCTGCAGCCCTTGAAGCTATTATCCCTGAGAATATCGTTGATGACGCTGTTCCTACGGAGAATGCTGAAGCTGAGACTCCCGCTGAATCTTTCGAAGAAGAGTCTGCTGCTACGGAAGAGATTGTGAATGAAGCTCCTGCAGCCATCGAAGAGCCTGTTTATACAGAGCCCGAAATGTCCGTGGAGGATGAAGCAGCTGCTCCTGCGCCTCAGGAAGCTGCGACTGCCGTTTCTGAGGAGACTCCTGTTTCCGAAGAAATCCAGCCCGCAGAGACAGAGGCTTCTGAGGCTGAAGTTTCAATAGCCCCCGCCGCGGAAGAACAAGTTTCCGAGGCAAATGCCGCAGAAACAGAGGTTTCTGAAGCAAGTGTTGCTGAAGCAGAAGTCACAGAAGCAGAAGTTTCTGAAACAGAAGTTTTCGAAACAGAGGCTACTGAAACAGAAGTTACTGAAACAGAGATGACTGAAGCAGAAACTTCCGAGACAGAGGTTTCTGAAACAGAACCCGTTCAGGATGAAGTTATAAACACTCCTGAAACAGCTGAGACGGAAGCTCCCGCTGAGGCACCCGTTGCTGCTCCTGAAGTAAAGGTCGTTGCGACCGGCGTTCAGAAGCATGAGGAAAAGGTGCTGGCAAAGACAGCGGCAAAGATCCAGGCTATGGTCGACGAGGAGGCTGAAAAAGCCCTTGAGACCATTAAAGCTGAATCTGATCAGGAAATTGCCGGAATTGAAGAGAATTTCTCTGTCGAGAGGGCAGAGGCTGTACAGTCTTCCGACGGAACTGAGACCATGGATGTGAAAGGCGTGAAAACTATCACGATCACTTACGCAGACGGATCCCAGAAGATCGTGACGATCGATATCGTTACGATGACCAGAAGAGCCATTAGTAATGGTTCCCTGTTAAAGGAAGATATCATCAGCCACAGTAGTGCTCATCAGAATGTTGAGGATATAGCTGCACCTGAGAAAGAACCCGAGATCGAAGAGCCCACACCGGAGGAACCTACGCCGGAAGAGCCTGAGGTCGAGGAACCTACGCCGGAAGAGCCCGAGATTGAGGAGCCCACTCCTGAGGATCCTACTCCGGAAGAACCCGAGATCGAGGAACCGACACCCGAGGAGCCTGAAGTAGAGGAACCTGAGGGCGAGGAACCTACACCTGAGGAACCCGAGATCGAGGAGCCGACTCCTGAAGAGCCTACTCCCGATGAGCCCGAAGTTGAAGAGCCTAAGCCGGAAGAGCCTGAGGTTGAGGAACCTGAAAAAGAGGAACCCACACCGGAAGAGCCCGAAGTTGAAGAGCCTGAAGTTGAGGAACCTACTCCCGAAGAGCCTGAAATTACAGAGCCCGAAGTTGAGGAAGACCCTGTTCCCGAGGTGATCGAGGAGCCCGTAAAAGATCCTGAGCCGGTCATCGAGGAAGTCCCTGCACCGCAGCCTACTCCCGTCGTGGTCGATACTCCCGATCCGCAGCCTGAGATTACATATGTTCCCACAGAGGAGCCGGTCGTAGTTGAAGAGCCTGCAGTTGTGCCCGAGATTGTTGTTCCTGTAGTGGAAGAAGTTGTAACTGAAGAAGCTGTTGAGACTCCGATTGTTCTTACAGTTGAAAGAGAGAAAGAGGAAGCTCATTACTTCCCCCTGACGGCAGAGCGCAGGCTTCAGACTGGTGATGCCAGTATGATGGTCCTGTATATGCTGATCGCTCTTATGAGCCTTATGGCACTTGCAGTTTGGTGCATTGCCTACACAAAAAGAAGTAGGTAATGATGTTTCAAGGGTGGCGAGTCAT
>JAFTFD010000317.1 GCA_017449745.1 Lachnospiraceae bacterium | reverse complement strand
ATGGTCTTTGCGTTTGCCTGGAAGAAATCGCTGTCAAGAGTAGCTCTTGTTAGATCTGTGTAGAAATAGCCGGGGCAGATCGCATTAACAGTGATTCCATATTTGCCCCACTCTGCTGCCAGTGCGCGGGTCAGGTTGACAACGCCGCCCTTTGCTGCGTGATACGGAGAAGAACCAGCGACCTTGTTGCCTACGAGCCCGTACATGGATGCGATGTTGATGATGCGGCCGTACTTAGCCGGGATCATCGCCTTCTTCGCCGCTGCGCGGGCGACCTTGAAGGATCCGAACAGGTCGATGTTCATCTCGTTTGCAAACTGCTCGTCCGTGATGTCTTCTGCGGGAGCGACAGCGCCGGTTCCTGCATTGTTGACAAGGATGTCGATCCTGCCGAATTTTGCGAGCGCTGCGTCAACCATAGCCTCAACAGCTGCCGTATCCGTGATGTCACACTTGACCGGAAGAGCCTCTACGCCGAATTCTGCCTCAATCTGCTTTGCCACTTCTTCGATCATATTCTGTCTGCGGGCAACGACGACGATGTTAGCGCCCTGGTTAGCCAGAGCCTTTGCCATCTGAACTCCGAGTCCTGTGGAGCAGCCTGTAACGATCGCAACCTGGCCTTTAAGGTCAAAATAGTTTTTCATTGGAATCACCTCCTGATTGTGTTGAATGGTTAGTCTTTGATAACATTATACTCCAACAGCTAATTCATTCAAGTCCAATTGAAATTACTGCTGAATTTCAGCGGTTCCAATGATAGAATGTATAGGTCGCAATTCATCGCACCATGCGATAAAAAGTTTTACAAAAGATCTACAAAGCTCTAAAAGTATTTACAAGAAATGAACGAAGAACTGTTTACCACGATGCCTGTACCGAAAGCCTATTTTAAACTGGCGCTTCCGGTCATGTTTTCCAATGTACTGATGCTGGTCTACAACATGGTAGACATGTACTTTATCGCAAAGACCGGGAACACTTCCCTGGTGGCCGGTGTCGCCCTGTGCGGTCCCATCTTTTCTCTGCTGATCGCATTCGGTGATATTTTCGGTCTCGGCGGAGCGTCAGTCATCAGCAGGCTTTTTGGCAGCGGTTCTTATGAGGATGGCAAGCGCAATTCTGTGTTTGTCTTCCTCGGTTCTGTCATTTTCGGCGCTGCGGCAGCGATCCTGCTGACCGTCTTTTCAGGACCTGTTCTGTCCCTTCTGGGTGCAGACGCGGAAACACTCCCTTACGCAGCGGGATACTACAGATGGATCGTGCTCGGAGCGCCGCTTGTTGTTTTTTCTCTGGTCCCGACGAACCTTCTGCGTACAGAGGGACGGGCCACGGAAGCCATGATCGGATCGGTTCTGGGATCCGTCATCAACATGATCCTGGATCCGATCTTTATTTTCACACTGGGAATGGGGGCTGCCGGAGCCGCGATTGCGACAGTCATCGGTAATATTGCCTCCGATATTTTTTATATCTATGTGATCACCAGGCACTCTCAGAATCTCGCGCTCTGGGTCAGAAATTTCCGCATTTCGCTGGGAGAGATCGGGGCGATCATGCAGATCGGTATTCCCTCTTCGATCACCAATCTCATGCAGTCGATCGCAGTCATGCTGTTAAACCGCTTCCTGCTGCCGTATGGGAATGACAAGATCGCGGCGATGGGGATCGTCTCCCGCGTGATCATGATCGTCATCATGATCATGATCTCCTTTGCCTTCGGCGGCCAGCCATTGTATGGATACCTGATCGGCGCCGGCAACAAGAAGCGCCTGCGGGAGGTGCTGTCCTTTGCCTATAAACTTGTCTGTGGGATCGGTCTCGGTCTGGCAGCCACATTCATAATCCTGGCTCCTCAGATGATCCGGCTCCTCATGAACGATGCGCAGATTATCGAGATCGGCGCTCCTATGCTGCGCATTATTCTGTGCGGCATGCCTCTGATCGGTTTCACACTGGTCACGACCTGCCTGTTCCAGTCTGCAGGAAAAGGCGGCGGCGCTCTCATTCTCAGCGCGGGGAGACAGGGTTACATTTACGCTGTTGTTTTGCTGATCGCTTCAGCGCTGTTCGGATATTATGGAGTACTGGCGGCACAGCCGGTTGCGGATGCCCTGACAGCCGTCCTCGCCTTTGCGATCCGTGGTAAATTTGTAGGGGATCTGCTGGAATAACGCACGTCAAAGACCTAGCCGCTAAAGCAAGTGGGGTTTTACGGCTTACACATATAAATAAACCAATCAATTATTTGTAGGAGGAAACTGATGTCTGCTCTGACAAAAGAAAGAACTACCCGGATCCTGATGGTCATCATCGGGAATGTTTTCATTGGTCTTGGCGTGGGACTGTTTAAGCTGTCCGCCCTTGGCAATGATCCCTTTGACGGAATGAATATGGCGATGGCTGATTTTTTCCACATTTATTATCCGGTCCTGCAGATCATCGTGAATGTATTCTTCTTTATTTTCCAAATCTGGCTCGGGCGGCATCTGATTGGGTTCGGCACGATCGTGAATGCTTTTTTCCTAGGTTATATCGCCGCTTTTTTCTACAGCCTGATCCCGGCACCTTCTGCCTTTATAGCAAGGCTCCTGATCATGCTGGTCGGCGTGCTGGTCATTGCGCTCGGGCTCTCCCTCTACCAGTCAGCTGACATGGGAGTCGCGCCCTATGACGCGCTTTCCATGATCATGGCAGAGCGCCAGAAAAAGGTGCCCTATTTCTGGTGCCGTGTGATCACCGATGCTTTCTGCGCCATCGTGTGCTATGTGTTCGGCGGCATCATCGGTATTGGCACTGTTTTTTCCGCTTTTGGATTCGGACCATTCATTCAATTTTTTAACACACATGTTTCGCAGAAGCTGGTTAAGAACCATTGATTTTGAGAGTTCCTGAATTTTCATTCCGTATTTACAGACGGTTTTGGGAAGGAGTCTGATACATCCCATGATATCCCTGTTATTAGCTAAGCAGATCGTTCAGTTGTTTCTCATCATGCTGTGCGGATTCCTTATTGTACGGCTGGGATTTCTCTCCTCCTCAGACAGCAAGGTCCTGTCCACACTGGCCGTTTACATCATCATGCCCTGCACGATCATCAACGCATTTCAGATCGGTTTTTCGCCGGACATCGTGAAAAATTACGGGCTGGCTGTCCTGGTCGCGATCGTCATCCATATCCTTCTGTTTGCGATCACGTATCTGCTGGACAAGCCGTTCCACTTTACCAATATCGAAAAGGCCTCTCTGATCTATTCCAACGCCGGGAACCTCATCATTCCGCTGGTCACTGCCATCCTCGGCAGCGAATGGGTCATCTACTCCAGTGCTTTCCTTGTCGTCCAGCTATTTGTCCTCTGGACTCACGGCAAGTCTCTGGTGGAAGGGAAAAAAGGTCTCGATCTTAAGAAAATCTTCACCAGCATCAACCTGATCGCCTGTTTTGCGGGCCTTCTGATGTTGCTGCTTGATATAAAAATGCCCGCCCTCATCCAAGGCACGGTCAATTCCATAGCGGGAACCATCGGTCCTGTCTGCATGCTGATGCTGGGAATGATCCTGGCCGGGCTGGATCTTAAGTCCATGCTGACCAGAAAGCGTACCTGGGTGATCGCCTTATTAAAGAT
>JAFTFD010000316.1 GCA_017449745.1 Lachnospiraceae bacterium | reverse complement strand
GTTGAACTCGTAGAAATCCTTTATTTTAAGCACTTTTACGAGCATTTCACCTTTGGCGAGACTGACTGGTCGAAGCGCGGAAAACGCCTCGAAAAGTATGTCCGGGTGGCTATAGCAATTGAACTCGTCACTGTAGGCACAAAACTTGAGGACTTATAGACAATAGAATAGCACGTTGATTATGGACGTTTATTTTCTGCATTTCGCAGTAAGTAAGCGTCCTTTCACATTGTTGACTAGAGCCAAATACTCGGTTAAAATACAGCCAAATACTCGGTTGAAATAAGGCCAAATACTCGGTCGAAATCAAGATGAATACTCGGCCACAACTTATGCACATAATCGTTTCAACCGCAAAAGGAGATATGTAGTGAAAGAATACTATCAAAGAGTTTCAGATAAAGTGCTGATGGATCATTTAGAGTCCAAGGGAGCAGTGCTGATTGAAGGGGCTAAATGGTGCGGAAAAACAACCTCTGCAAAACATATTGCAAAAAGTGTCATAGAAATGGATCGCCCTGATATGACGGAACAATACCAGCAAATGGCTGGAATTAAGCCCTCGAATCTTCTTGAGGGAGAGGTTCCCCATTTGATTGATGAATGGCAGATTGCAACGAATATCTGGAATGCAGTTCGTTATGAGGTTGACCGCAGAGGTGAATTCGGTCAGTTTATACTCACCGGTTCTTCTGTTCCTGCTGATTTGGATGATACTATGCACACAGGTACGGGTCGTATCGTTCGAATGCGAATGAGGCCCATGTCACTGTTTGAATCCAGAGATTCAAGCGGACAGGTGTCATTAATGGATTTGTTTGACGGGAAAGAAATATCTGCCATTGATAATCACAGTATTGAAGATATCGCTTTCCTGATTTGCCGGGGAGGCTGGCCGGCTGCTTTGAATCATACTGAGAAAGTCGCATTAAGGCAGGCTTTCGACTATTATGATGCAGTCGTTAATGACGACATTTCAAGGGTGGACGGTTTGAAAAGAGATTCAGAGAGAACAAAGCGCATTATGAGATCCTATGCCAGAAATGTATCAACGCAGGTTTCTCTGGAAACAATCAGAACAGATGTGATAAGTAATGATATAGAAGCGTTCGACAAGGAATCGCTTTATGGATATCTGAATGCTCTGAAGAGGATTTTTGTAATCGAGGACTCTCCTGCATGGAATCCTGATCTGCGTTCCAAGACAGCGATACGCACTTCAGATACAAGGTATTTTGTTGATCCTTCGGTGGCGTCGGCTGCACTTGGAATCGGTCCCGTAGATCTGGTCAATGATCTCGAGCTTATGGGTTTAATATTTGAAAACATGTGCGTCAGGGATCTCAGGATATATGCAGATGCATTGGATGGAAATGTTTATCACTACAGAGATAAAACAGGTCTTGAATGTGATGCTGTAATTCATTTGAGAAACGGCAGATATGGATTGATTGAAGTGAAACTTGGCGGAGACAAACTGATCGAGGAGGGCGTTGCAAGCCTTAAGAAACTGGCAGACAGAATTGATACAGAAAAAATGTCTGAACCGGCATTTATGATGGTTCTATGCGGAGTGGCACCATTTGCCTATAAGAGGGAAGATGGAGTCTATGTTGTTCCGGTTACATGTCTGAAAGACTGAAGGAGCTTTTCCTGTGATTCTCTTACGGATGACTCCATCACCAGAAAGCTCGTGGAAAGCTTTGTTGAATGTGAGTCTGAGCACAGGGCCTGGGTAGCAAAACATCTTTTCATTATCGAAAAGATCGGCTATGAAAACTATCTGATCGAGCAGATGGACTAAGAAGCGGGAGGAAAACATATGAAGATTGCCATTTTGAACGGAAGTCCCCGCAAACAGAATACTTCCGCCATGGTGGATGCTTTCAAGGAAGGCGCGGAGAGTGCAGGCAACGAGGTATGCGTACTTCATGTTGGCAAAATGAAGATTAATGGCTGCCTGGCCTGTGAATACTGCCACGGCAAAGGCGAAGGCCAGTGTATCCAGAAGGACGATATGGCTCAGGTCATTGACGCCTATAAGTGGGCAGATATGCTTGTGTTCGCTTCCCCCATCTATTATTCTGAGCTGACCTCCCAGCTTCACGCTACGATCCAGCGCGTGTACTGCATCGGAAAACCTGCAGCCACCAAGGCAGCGCTGCTCCTGAGCAGCGGGTCTGGTATGACTGAGACAGCGGAGGCTTACTTTAAGCAGCTTACCGGCTTCCTGGGCATGGAAAATTGCGGCATCTGCAAGCTTTCCGGCGAAGAGAACATGAATGAGCAAAAGCTTGCTGAGATCAAGGCCTGGGCTGCAACGATTAAGTGAAAAAAGGAAAAGAAGGAGCCTGGAAATATGGAAGAGAAAACTATCATCCTCGAAGCCATGAAAAAAGCCGGGGAGCCATTGAATGCGGGTAAAGTGGCTGAACTGACCGGTCTGGACCGCAAGGTCGTGGACAAGGCTTTTGCCGCGATGAAGAAGGAGGGTTCTATTGTATCTCCTGTCCGCTGCAAGTGGGAACCCGCTGAAAAGTAAGAAACAATCTGAGAGGCCGACGCTGTGAAATAGCTGCGCCGGTCTCTTCTGCAATACAGAAGGTTAAACTATATGAATAATGCATTGACACAGACAAATGAGAATAGCCTGCTTCTCGAAAATCAGCTCTGTTTTCCGTTGTATGCCTGTGCCAAAGAGGTGGTTCGTCAGTATAGAGAGCCACTGGAGCCGCTGAACCTGACATATACTCAGTATATCGTAATGATGGTTCTCTGGGAGTTCGGAGAAATGACAGAAGGTGAGCTCGGGAAAAAGGTACATCTTGATTCCGGTACTCTCGCTCCACTCCTGAAACGTCTGGAGAAGACAGGATATATCAATCGCGTCAGACCGGAAAATAATGAGAACAAACTATTTCTATCCCTAACGGCAGAAGGAAAGAGTCTGAAGGAAATGGCGCTTGATGTCCCGTCCCGGATGCAGGGTTGCATTCCGCTTTCGGAAGACGAACTATATCTTCTGCGGGATCTCTTAAACCGCGCATTGGCAGAAATGAGCGAAAAGCGCAGGAGGTAGATATTATGCTGGAAATCGGAAGTAAGGCACCGGATTTTTTACTGCCGGATCAAAATGGAAAGGTCCACTCCCTGGCGGATTATAAGGGCAAAAAGGTGATTCTATACTTCTACCCGAAGGATATGACCGGTGGCTGCACCGCGCAAGCCTGCAGTTTCCGTGACCGCTATCCGCAGATACAGGAAAAAGGTGCGGTGGTTCTTGGCGTGAGCAAAGACAGCGTGGAATCCCACAAGCGTTTTGAAGAGAAGCATCTCTGGGTGTAGAGAGCGGTGATGACTGGACACTTGAGCGTATTAATAAGGGTTATCACGCAGCGGATATTCTGGAGCAGTGCCATAAACTGGACCAAGCCGGGATTTCTTATTGGATGACTTTCCTGAATGGCGTGGCGGGTAAAGAACACAGTCATGATCATGCTGTTAATTCCGCCCTGATCTTTAATCAGTGCCATCCGATGGTCGTTGGGACAGGGGGACTGACCTTGTTTCCCGGTACGCCTCTTCTGGAAGAAGCTGAGCACGGCGAGTTCACACCCCTTTCGGAAAAGGAAATGCTGGAGGAGTTAAAGACCTTTGCAGAGATACTGGATCGGGATTGCGGCTTTATCACGCATCATACGATTTCCGGCGTCAATCTGACCGGTCCGGATTTTCTCGGAAGGAAAGAAAAGATCATCGCTGCACTTGACCATGAAATCAAGCACGGTGATCTGGATCGTATGGCGGCGATCCGAAGGAACAAGCAGACACTGTAAGGGGTGATGCGGATGACGATATGCTATTTTACTGCAACGGGTAACTGCCTTTATGTGGCCAGAAGGATTGGCGGCACCCTGCTGTCCATTCCGCAGCTGATGCGGCAGGATCGGATCGAAGTATGTGACGATGCTGTTGGAATTATCGCTCCGGTTTACGCCGGTGAGATGCCCATGGTGGTAAAGACCTTTCTCTCCAGGGCTGAGATCAAAACAGATTATTTCTTTTTCCTTTATACCTACGGAATGGCCTGCGGAGAAGCGTTTGCTCACGTAAAGATGCTATGTGATGAAAAGGGCCTCACGCTCTCCTATATCAACGCCATTCAGATGGTGGACAATTACCTTCCGGGTTTTGAGATGCAAAAGCAGATCGAAACACTTCCACAGAAGGACGTAGAAGGGCAGATTGCGCGGATCATCCGCGATATTGAAGTCCGGGCGGAAGCTCCTGTTAAGATCACTCCGGCAGTCAAAGCGAAAATGGCTATGTTCCGGAAGATGCTGGCGAATCGGATACTCCGTGGAGATACGGCGCAAAGTTATATCGTGACCGATCAGTGCATACGTTGCGGGATCTGCGCCAAGGTCTGCCCTGCGAATAATATCACTACTACGGACAACGGAATATCATTTGCAGATCGCTGCGAGGTCTGCTATGCCTGCCTTCACAACTGCCCGCAGAATGCCCTCCACATGCGCGAGGAAAAGAGCGGTGTGCGCTTCCGTAACGAGCATATCAGCTTGAGCGATATAATAGAAGCAAACAAATGACGCGGAGGAATTGACCATGAGCAAAAGGATTATAGCCGTCAACGCCGGGCCGAGAAAAGGCTGGAATACGGACACATTGATCGAGGAAGCCATCAAAGGTGCGGAATCTGCCGGAGCCGAGGTTCAGAAGTTTGATCTTTTTCGGCTGGAAAAATACACGGGATGTATCTCTTGCTTCGGGTGCAAGAAAGAAAAGAACAAAGGTCACTGCGTCTGCCGGGACGGACTCACACCGGTTCTGGACGCTATCCGGGAGGCAGATGGCCTGATCATCGGATCACCGAATTATCTCGGCGAGATGACGGCATCCTTCCGTGCGCTTTATGAGCGGCTGATCTTTCAGAACCTGACTTATAACGCACAGATGCCTTGCTGCAACCAGAATGTACTGCCGGTCCTTCTAATCATGACCAGCAATGCCCCTGATTATGGATATCAGGCTCTATTGGGGAATTATCAGCAGACGCTGAACAGATTTGTCGGGCCGACGGAGGTGTTTGTCAGCGGCGAAACTCTGCAGCTGAAAGATTATTCCAAGCTGGACTGGGATTGGTCGATATTTGACCCGGAGGCAAAGCGGATACGCCACGAGACTGTCTTCCCGCAGGAGTGTCAGAAGGTCTGCGAAATGGGAGCTGCGCTGACAAATAAGAACTAAACAGGTAAATGCCTGCATTAAATCATTACTTTAAGGAGGCGCTTTATGGAAATCAAAGCAGTCAAATTCAGAACAGAAGGATTCTATTCCCAGCCCTTCGTCTTTGGTGGAGAAGAAGGACAGGAGAAGTTTGATCCCAAGGTCCGCTATCGCGGCAGCCTGCAGAATTACCTGATCGATACTGGCGATGAAGTGATCCTGGTAGATACCGGCCTTCCTGCAGGGACTCCGGAAGAAGTGGTGGATGAGAACAGCGTTCTCTATACAGGAAAAGATATCTGCAACTATATGGAAGCTTTTGCGGCTCTTGGGTATAAGCCGGAGCAGGTGACGAAGATCCTGCTAACACACAAGCACGGAGATCACTCTGGAGAGCTGAAATCATTCCCCAATGCCCAGATCTTCGTGAACGAGGATGAAATAGGTGTGCCTGAGCTGCAGGGAATCCCCAATCTCGTGCCTGTGAAATTCACGGATGGTGCGTATTATAACTTCCCTGCATGTCAGAAGATTCAGGATGGGATCTTCTTCATTAAGGCAAAAGGCCACACCAACGGGAACAGCATCGTTGTCGTGGAGAATGACGGCTTATTCTTCATGATCCATGGTGACATCACATATGTGGACGAAGCCCTGTACGAAAACAAGCTGTCCGTCGTGTTTGACGATCTGGCTGCGGATCGGGAGACCTTAGACCGTGTGCGTGAGTTTGTTCGGAATCACCCGACGGTTTACTGCGGAACCCACACCCCGCAGGGCTATGAGAATCTCGAAGCCAAGCGAGTGATGGATCTGGACAATCCCGTACCTACGATATGGCCTGAACTGGATTTCACTAAGAAAGAAGCTACCGGTAAATACGTCTGCTCCATCTGCGGCTATGTCTATGATCCTGCCGAGCATGACGGCGTTGCCTTCGAGGACCTGCCGGATGACTGGAAATGCCCTCGCTGTAAGCAGGGTAAGGATAAGTTCAATAAAGCATAAAGAAGGAGCCTTAGAAGATGAAGCCGGAAACAATCATTGGAATTGTAATCTGCTTGCTGGTTGTGTGCTGCCTGTTCACCCATCGCAGAGTGATCAGAGCGCTGATTAAGCATGAGCCGATGCCCAAGGCCCCAAAATGGCATTGCTGGGTGAAAAAAGAAAACAGAAGAGCCTAAGGAGGAAATGAAAATGGTAGAAAATGATAAGCAGGATGCTGTAAGTCTGGGTGATGGGCTGGCTCTTGATGAAATCCTGCAGGTCTTGGATCAGGCGCATCTGCTCATCCTTGACAACGCTGTCGACCTCGGCCTGTTTTCGCATGTCCCGGAGTCGGAGGATCTCGTCCGCGATGGAATCATAATCGTCCTTCTGACAGATCACCTGATTGATTGCCTGAATGACTATTTGCTGCAGGAGCTCCTCCTGCACCAGTAGGAAGATGTCCTTCGGGATGATCGCTTCATGATTCCCCTCGACGTAGTACTGCGGGACGGTGCCGTTGTTCTTGATCCGCTTCTTGGTCAGAAAGTCCGTGGTGTAAGTCTTTTGCAGGAGCGCATCCCCCATGTATTTTTCGTTTCGGAGAATCTTGTTGATAGTACTGGTGTGCCATTTGGCCTTGCCCGCGCCGGTGAGAATGCCATCAGCCTCGAGGCCCGCAGCGATCTTGTCCATGCTTTTACCTTCGAGGTATTCCCGGTAGATCCGCTTGACGATCTCCGCCTGCGCCGGATCGATGACCAGATGCCCATCGGCATCTTTGGTGTAGCCGAGGAAGCGCATCCGTATCGCCTTTAATCCTCAGACAGAGGAATTTGAAGTCTGCAATCCTGCCATAGAGAAAGATGTCAAATGGATTCCGGATGTCTCCACGGTGTTTGAAGCGGGATTTAAGCAGTACAAGTTTATCAAAGAGTACTGCAAGGCGAATGGGTTGGAGGATGGCGAGGATGATATTGAACCGACCATCAGCAAGCTGCAGTCCATCCAAGGCATCAGCCTTGGTGTGATTGAGCTTTCACAGGCCCTGAGCATCGATGATGTGACGGACATCTTTATTCGTATCAACTCACAGGGTGTAGTCTTGTCTCAGGCAGACTTTGCCATGTCCAAGATTTCTTCCGATGATAAATATGGTGGCAGCGTCATTAGGAAGATGATCGACTACTTCTGCCATTTCATGCAGCGGCCCTCGGACTATGAGGCAAGAGTTTAGATTAAGGCCATTCCGCTGGGAGGAAAGATATTGATTTGTGCATATTGTGGAAAAGAAGCGCGAGGAACCAAAGAACACATTATTTCAAGTGGGATATTGGATTTGTTCCCAGAGTGTTTTGCAACAATAGACGGAGCCAGGGGAAAAGTCTATGCAAGCGATCCGATGGTTAAGGATGTATTCCTTACTGCAAGAAACCGTTTGATGGCGCAGAGTCCGTTATCAAATATCTCGGGAAGTATACTCACCGGATCGCGATCAGTAACTACCGCATTAAAGGCATGACGGACAGCACTGTTACCTTTACTGCCAAGGATTATAAAAACCAGGGACAATGGAAAGAGGTCACCATCACCGGTGAAGAATTCATCCGCCGGTTCCTGATGCATGTCCCTCCCAAAAGATTCGTCCGGATCCGTCACTATGGCCTTCTGTCTTCACGCAATAAGAATTGCAAGATCACTCTGTGCCGGAATCTTCTTGGCTGCCAAAAGTATCTGTCCCGGCTGAAGGATCTGGATGCCCCTGCGATCATCCGGCTTCTCTATAACAAAGATGTCTGTAAATGCTCATCCTGTGGCGGAAAGATCATTCCGATAGGTACTGATCCATCTTTGTTCCGGCCAGAGCCGCATATGCTCTGTTGATACCTTGAAATTGAATATAGATCCCCGTGAAGCCTTTTAAAGGCTTATTTCTGATGCAGTCATCGCGGTTTTCTTGCATAAAACAGTACAGTTATCAG
>JAFTFD010000315.1 GCA_017449745.1 Lachnospiraceae bacterium | reverse complement strand
TGTTTTACAAGGTCGTAAAAAAAGAAGCTCCCTTCGACCTGCTGATCCATGCAGGCGATACCGAAGGGAGCGAGACTTTTTTTGCTCAGACGCCGGGCGTCACAGGGAAAATGCACTATGTCGCCGGCAACAATGATTTTTTTACTGACGCGCCCTATGATGAGATCTTTTACATCGGACCTCACAAGGTCTTTCTGACCCACGGGCATCACTACCAGGTCGGAATCTCCGAAGAGCGGCTCCTGGACGAGGCAAACGCGCAAAATGCGCGGATCGTGATCTACGGCCACACGCACAAGCCCGTCGTTCGAGAGGAAAACGGGATCCTCGTCATCAATCCCGGGAGCCTGGGGTATCCAAGGCAGTACGGACGTGTTCCGTCCTATGCCGTTCTGGAAGTGTCCGACGCACCGGAATTTGCGCTTTCCTGCGAAATACGGTACCTGTGATCTTACGTCCGCGGAGTATGTCCGCTGCTATCAGCGGCACCAGGATCCATAGATAGTAAACATATCTTACCAGACTCATCGGTCCCAGCAGGAACGTCATCCAGACTAAAACCGGCAGCAGATACGGTAATCCGTTTCTGCTGTTTTTTGTATAAAACAGATAGCCGGCGCAGAGCAGATAGATCCAGACAATGAATCCCGGTGAAAATGCCAGATGCAGAACCGGAATTTTCTGGATCGACGGATCCAGCGAAAGCCATCTGTAAAAACGGTCGATCACCGGGATAAAAGATGTCCTGGTCCCGGGCACCTCCGTCTCATAGCCAAAATAGGAACTATCTCCGTAAGTATAAGTAAAAACAGAATTGCCTTTGTATCCGTCGATGACTGTCCATGGGTACCAGATCCCGTAACTGGTCATCACCCAGGAGTTCAGATAGGCCGACGGATGTTCCTTTCCCAGCTGGAGATAGAGCCTGTAGAATGCTGCCGGGTCCTTCAGATATTCACTCTCCTGAAAATCTATTTTTACCGGATCTACGCACTTGGGGCGATAGCGCTCGAGGGCATCCGCCGGTATATATTTTTCCAGTTTCTCCTGCTCTTCTGCAGTCAGACTGTCCTTATCAAAAGCATAAATTCGTGCCATCTGCTGGATCGGAACAGCAAGCATCTCTCTGTGTCCCACTTCGGATATCCTGATCACGGACCGAATTCCCCTGTTCACAGCCGAATACAGAATCACAGGAGCCGCCAGCACCAGAAATGCCCTGAGAAGTGTCTTTACTGGCATTCTGCGCCTGCAGGTCTTCCAGGTGAAAATCATCACCAGCATCGCTGCAAAAACAAGAAAAGCATAGACCCCATTGTTCCTGTAGAGCATCATGACAGAAGCAAACAAAATCAGCAGAACTTCATCTCTTATCCGGGCATTCTTTTGAGCCTGCTCTTCCGCGCATTCGTCTTCTGCCTTTTTTTCATCCGAAGTTCTTATGTCGGAGGAACCAAAATTACCATAATCGCCGTAAAGATCCGCAACGCGTCTTAGCATCACGACAGTGCCCGCAAGAAAAGCTGCGAAAATACCGTCTTTTACGGAGCACAGGACATACATGACATGCACCGGAAAGATGCCAAAATACAGCAGCAGAAGCCAGCAGCACCATGCTCTCCTTTCGGATTTACGAAACTCCGCGATCAGCCATGTAAAAAACGCCGCTGCTGCTGTCATCTGCAGCAGCAAATAAACAGCGATCGCAAGATTATAGTTTCCGGTCACCTTGTGGATCCCCTGGATCACGATTCCCAGGCCGAGCACATGCACCGGCGGATGCTGATTACTGAAGTTACGGGTGATCATCTCCAGCAGCTCATCGTGCGCGTCATACACAAAAAAGCCGGGATAAACGCCCAGAAATACGATGAAGTACAAAATCCACAGTATCAGAAAGCAGATTTTAGGAGAGATAAACCGGCCTGCTGTTTCACCTTTTTCCCTGCGCTGGCGCTCCACTGCATTCCATGACTTATCGTTCAGGCGTTCCAGCATATTCCATGAGAACAGCAGAATAAAGCCTGCTGCCACAGCTGCCAGCGCGGTCTGCAGCAATACAGAAGGGTCCTGCAGGCGCACTTCGCCAAAGGCCTCCGCCTGTCTGCCGAAAGCGAGGCTGATACCATAAAACAGGGCGCCTATTATAAGGATTCCATAGTTGTGTCCGCGATTATGAAGTTGTGCTTTTTGTTTAGTTTTCTCCATTCGAATGCAATCTGTCCGTCTAAGCAGCTGCACGACTATTGCGCATAAGCAGCTTACCCCTGAACGCCCTCAAATAGTTCTTTATAGTAGCATTCCGTATCGCCTTGCAGTATTTCCGCCACTAAATCAGTGACTTTCTGATCTGCCAAAAACTGAGTGATAAGCGGTGAAAAACGGGTATGTTCACTGTCACAGGCTTCTTTGATCATGTCCTCTGTCCGGCTCCCCGCCGTTGATTTGGTATCGGGCATATTCAAATCGTGCAGTTCTTCCCTGTCCTCCCACTCATCCGTAAGCCACGCCGCCACAGCCGCGATATCCGTCATCTGCCTGTAGGGCGACCCCAGCCTCTTATAGATGTCCGGGTATCCATCCGTGCCGTCATACCACTTCTGGTGTCCGAGGGCAATGTCCGCCCATTTCTCCGTCGAGGCGCGCTTATTCAGATCCTCATACCCGGACACGGTGTGCAGCGTCATCCGCTGATATTCCTCGTCAAAGAGATTTCTGGTCTGACTGATCCTTGTAAGATTCATCTTGATCAGTCCAAAATCGTGATACAATCCGGCATCTTCCGCGTACGAGAGCAAAGCTTCTTTTTTCTCTTTTGGATCGGTGATCTCCGCAGCCCAGGGGATGTCATCGAAAAAGCCGATATTTTCTTCCAGGGCCGCAGCTGTCAGCGTCTTCATGATCTTTCCTGTTTTTCTCGAGCGAATGTAGAGATTTCCTGCAAGGCGCTTCATCAGGGGCGCGATTACTTCGCGGTAGGTGATCACGTCAGTGCCTGGCAGCTCGAAGAAATCCGAGATCACAAGGCGTACAAGGTAGTAGTAAAAATCGTCCATCTCCCCGACAGGCACAGCCTTCAGGGCCTGCATCATCTTCCGATATGCATGATCGAGGAAACGAATATAGCCCGTATCATTATTCGTCGATGGATTATCACGCATGAGCGTACCGTAGTAGATCGGCAGCTGCACGTTGGCATACAGCCCGGAATAGTCGAGCTGGTCATAAGGATACAGGTCGATCAGCTTTTCAAGCCGTTCCATCGTGGTCTCCAGGTCCACAAACCCGCAGGTATATTCCATCTCATAATACGGCCAGAGCCAGCGGATGTTCGGGTCACTTTTCGTCACTTCCGGCGTAAACACCTCGTGGCAGGACTCCAGCACAGCCGCCAGATCATCCGATGTCAGCCCTCCTTTGGAGAGAATGGCCCGGTTGGCGCTCATCTGCTGGTTTGTTTTTCTCAGGAATGCGTCCCAGGGAAGCCCAGGCGCCAGATTCCTGTAATAGTCATCCTGCACGATCTGCAGAACACGCGAGCTGGCGGCGACCTTGCGCTTCAGGTCATGGGATGCGATTGCAATATTCGCGAGGCTCCTGATGATGTAGCCCTTCGTCTCTTCCTTTTCCATGGAGGCAAAATATTTAAGGTACGACCCCGCCTCCGTAAAGACCATCTCATTTTGAAAATGATACTGCCTGACCAGATCCTTATCGATGCCGTCCACGATCCGGTTCTGGTAGAACAATCCCATGCCGAGCTTGTACAGCTCACGGATCATAGCCTCCCTGTCGCGCCTCAGCCGGTATACCCGCAGCAGCGCATCGTGTATCGTCACGTAAACGCCAATATCGAGATTGATCTGCCAGTCCATCAGCGCATCGGAGAACTCTTCCAGATCGGCGATCACTTCCGGCGAGGCATCGTAAAGCTCATCCAAGGTCTTAAACAGGCCATCCTCCAGCAGCTGCACGTTCTCCTGCCGAAGCGCGCGGATCTTCTGCGCTGCCTGCTGCCTGCCGGCTAGCCATGCATCGTACCCATCTCCGATCCCACTGTAAAAATCGCTCAGCTTTGCGATCTCTTCTGTATTTTTAACGTATTTTAACTGATATTCCAGCATTTCTTATTCCTGTAAATGGGACACGGTGACAGACCCCTTTGTCTCACAGACCCCTTTGTCTCATGAATGGGACACGGTGACAGACCCCTTTGTCTTATGGGACGCAGTGACTGACCCCTTTGTCTCGCATGCCGTCACCTGTTGGAAAATGACACCTAGAACCTGTCCCCGTATATCTAAATTCTTCGGAGCATCTGCATGAGCTGATTGATGTCGATGGGCTTTCCGATGTGGCCATCCATTCCGGCTTCCTTGGCTCTGGCGATGTCCTCCGCAAAAGTATTCGCCGTCATAGCAAAAATACGGATCTTCTTAGCATCCTCCCGGTCAATAGCGCGGATCCTGCG
>JAFTFD010000314.1 GCA_017449745.1 Lachnospiraceae bacterium | reverse complement strand
ATCCGCGGTACCGGCGAGCCCGGAGCCATCAAGGTCACGCTGACCGCTGACGGTCTTGAGAGCGTAAGTGCTGTGATCGAGAGCGTGTAAACATGCAGCTAAGGCATTTGCTCTGAGAACGTGTATGCGGCGATCAGGAGAACAGGCTGCAAGCCTGAATAAAATTTGTTAGCTGAATAAACTTACAAACTGAATAAATATGTAATGTAATTGACAGCCTTGTCATGGAAAATCTGATATGCAGATAAAAGCTGCATATCTAGCTTCCGGGCAGGGCTGTTATTATGTCATTTTTACTGTTTTCGGCTCATTCATTGTTCATACGTCCAGGAAGAACAAACGTGCACGGCAAACTTGCACGAGACAGGAATGTTTGCTACCATTTTGAGAGGTACACGATCAAAACTAGATGGAGATAGACGGTCAAACAGCATGAGCTACCGATTTTGTTACGGCCCTTCCGGCAGCGGAAAGAGCTATGAATTGCATAAAGAGATCATGACGCGGGCGGGGCACTCTATAGAGGAGTGGATCCGCAGCGGCAGCATGGATAATTTCCTGTACATCGTTCCCGAACAGTACACGATGCAGACGCAGAAAGACCTCGTTCTCGCGAGCAGGGCGCACGGCATCATGAACGTGGACGTGCTGTCCTTCGGGCGTCTCGCACATCGTCTGTTCGAGGAGGCGGGCGTCGGCAGGATGACAGTGCTGGACGATATCGGGAAAAATCTGATCCTGATGCGTATCGCCGGGAAAACAGCGGAGAAGCTGCCTGCGATCGGCAGCAGGATCCATCGCTTCCAGATGATATCCGAAGTAAAATCCGCCATCAGTGAGTTTATGCAATATGGGCTCACGGTGACGGATGTGCAGGAGCTTGCCCGGTATGCGGAAAAAGGCGGCCGCAAGGAACTGGCCGGGAGACTGAGTGATCTCAGCGTTCTCTACGAACAGTTTCTGGACTATGAGCGGGACAGGTTTATAACTTCCGAGGAGACTTTGGACAGGATGGCGGAGGCCGTTTATAACTCTGCGCTGATCCGCAGCAGTACGCTGGTCTTTGATGGTTTTACAGGGTTCACGCCGGTGCAGTACAGGGTGCTGGAAGCCCTGATGCAGTGCGCAAAAGAGGTCATCTTTTGCATCACGCTGGGGGAGGACGGAGGAAAAATGCCCTCAGAAAATGACCAGAAGGCAGAAGATGAACAGGAGAGGCTCTTTTACCTCTCCAGAAAGACGATGCGCGATATCATGCGCATTGCGAAAAGGACAGGAACGGAGCACGGGAAAGACATTGACCTGCGCTATAAAGAAAAAGGGGCAGGAACGGCAGACAGAGCAGGGGGCGGTTTCAGCTGCGGCAGGCAGGGACAGGCATACGGCCCGATCCGTTTCCGCAATAATCCTCTGCTCAGCCACCTTGAAAGAAGCCTCTTCCGGTATCCGGCGAAAATATATACAGGCTCTGCCGCATCTTTATCATCGAAAACAGAAAGAGCAGGCATTTCCATCACAGAAGCCCCCTCGGTATCGGAAGAAGTGCGCAGCATGTGCATCCGGATCCGGGAGCTTGTGCGCACGGAAGGGTATTGCTACAGAGATATCGCTGTTGTCACAGGGGACCTGCCGGGATATGCCGATGACATCACGAGGCTCTGTGCGCTCTATGATATTCCCGTCTATGTGGACCGGACCCGCAGGATTCTCTGCAATCCTCTGACAGAGGCGATCCGCAGCGCACTGAAGATCGCTGCAGGGGATTATTCCTACCAGACCATGTTCCGGTTCCTTCGCAGCGGCCTGATGCCGCTCACGCGCGGTGAGATCGATCATATTGAAAACTATTGCCTTGCCCGCGGCGTTACCAGCCGCAGAAAATGGGAGATGGCATTTGATGAAAAAAACGAGCAGACGAGGCAGAAGATCCTTGCGATCCTAAAGCCCTTAATGTCTGCGAGACCGAAAGCAAAGACCGCTGAATCAGAAGCGGGGGAGGAAACAACCTGGTTGGAAACTGACTAGGTTGAAGACACTGCGGCTGCCGTCAGCGCGGAAGACAGGACAGACACTGCGGCTGCCGTCAGCCAGGAAGACAGGATTGACGAATCCGTCAGCACAGAAGGCAGGACAGACACTGCTGCCGCCCGCACAGAATCCCTCTACTGCTTCCTTCAGGCTTCCGGCGCTGAAGCAAAAATGCAGGAGATGGCGGACCGCTTCGAGGCAGAAGGCGACGTCGTCCGCCAGAAAGAGTACGAGCAGGTCTACAGAGCTGTGATTGACTTGATGGACCAGATCCATCTGCTGCTCGGTGAAGAGAAAATATCCGCGGCGGACTATCTGGAACTAATCGAAGCAGGTTTCAACGAGATCCGCCTCGGCACTCTGCCGCAGCGGGTAGACCGTGTTCTTGCGGGGGATATCGAGAGAACCAGGGTGCCGCAGGTGAAGGTCTTATTTTTCCTCGGGATCAATGACGGAAACATCCCGAGGTCGGCGAAGACCGGAGGGCTGATCTCGGACATTGACAGGGAATTCCTGGCGGAGTCGGGGAGGGAGCTGGCGCCGACGCCGAGACAGCAGTTGTACATCCAGAGACTGTATCTCTATCTGAATATGACAAAACCGACGGACCGGCTGCTCCTTTCTTACGCTAGGACAAAGCAGGACGGAACAGCGATCCGGCCTTCTTACCTGATTGGCCAGATCCAGACGCTGTTTCCGGATATTCCGATCGTGAATTCTGCGGAAACGCCGATGTACAGAAGCCTCACCGGCAGGAGGGATACGGAGCATTATCTGGCACTGACGCTGCGCGATTATGTAGACGGTTCCCTGGACAGGAAGCCGGCAGAGAAAAATGCGCTTCTGACTGTCTACGGGTTTATGGCAGATCTGGAAAAACATGCAGGCAGTTCCGGCACGACAGAACTTTACGCTGCCGGTGATGAGGAACTGTATCGTGAGGCTGCCGATGATGAGGACCTGTATCCTGAGGCTGCCGGGATAACAAAACTGACGGAAGCCGCTTTCCTGCGGTATCGTCCGCAGGCGCTCTCTGCAAAAACAGCGGAGAGCATCTATGGCAGCATACTAAAGGGCTCCGTAACGCGTCTGGAGACAGCAGCGCAGTGCTATTTACACCAGTATCTGCAGTGGGGCCTTAGGCTTAAGGAACGGGAGGAGTTTATCTTCAGGCCGGTCGATGCCGGCAGCATTCTTCATGACAGCATTCTTACTTTCTCCGGAAAAATAAGGCAGCACGGTTTCACCTGGAGCGATTTTCCCGCCGACCTTGGGCGGCAGCTTGCAGGAGAAGCTCTGGTCGAAAAAGCGGGAATGTACCACGACCAGCTGCTGTACGCGGATGCCAGGAGCGCCTACAATATCAAACGTCTCGAGCGGATCATGGAGCGTACGGTGGACACGCTTCAGTTCCAGGCGCAGCAGGGGAATTTTATCCCGCTCGGGTATGAGGTCCCGTTTGGCGGGAATGGGGAACTTAGCTATGTAATTCCCGCAGATGGCGGCGTCCGTGCGGCGCAGGATGCGCAGAAGCGGATCGAGCTCATCGGGCGCATCGACCGCATCGATTACTGTGACACGGATACTTCCGTACTGGCGAAGGTCATCGACTATAAATCAGGAAACAAGGACCTAAAAGAAGAGGACATAAGGCGCGGCCTGCAGCTCCAGCTCATGGTATACATGGAGGCGGCCATGCAGATGCTGCAGCAGAAATTCCCTGGCAGGCAGATCGACCCTGCGGCGCTCTTGTACTATCACTTTGATGATCCGGTCCTGACCGGAAAAGACGCTGTCCTGCCCGGGGAAAAAGACCCGGAGCCGGAGGCGGACAGGATCAGAGCCGTGCGCAAAGCCCTCCGTCCCAACGGATTTGTAAACGAAGCGCAGGAGTCCCTCGATAACCTGGACAGAGAATTTACGGCAACCTCCCTGGTCATTCCGGTCACACGCCTAAAAGGCGGAGCGGGCGTCAGAAAGAGCAATCACGTATTTGACGGCGCCAGATTCGCAGACCTGCAGGAATCCGTCCGGAATAAGATCTGCGAACTCGCCGGCCACATACTGACCGGCGACATACAGGCAAACCCGGCCATCATCAACACACAGCGCACGGCGTGCGCCTATTGCCCTTATCAGGATGCCTGCGGGTTTGACCGCAAGATCGCCGGATACGAGTACCGTCAGTAAGCCAGGAATGGGACACGGGGACAGTCACTTTTGTCCCAAAGGCAAAGAAAAAGCGGGACAAAGTGACTGTCCCCGTGTCTCAAAACAATGCAAATGGGACAAAGTCACTGTCCCCATGTCCCAAAACAACGCATATAAAGTCAGGTTAAGAATGGAATTCACACCACAACAGCAAAGGGTCATAGCGGCCAGAAATCATAATATTCTCGTGTCAGCGGCGGCAGGAAGCGGTAAGACGGCGGTTCTCGTGGAGCGCATCATTCAGATGATCTGCGATCCGGAGCATCCGCTGGATATCGACCGCCTTCTTGTCGTGACGTTCACAAGGGCAGCCGCCGCTCAGATGCGGGAGCGCATCGGGCAGGCGATCTCTGCGCGTCTTTTAACGGACCCGCTGAATATGCACCTGCAAAAACAGGAGACGCTTCTGCACAAGGCCCAGATCACCACGATCGACAGCTTCTGTACATGGCTTCTGCGCAATAATTTCAGCGAGATCGATCTGGATCCTGGATACCGCGTCATGGAAGAGGCGGAAAATACGCTGCTTCTCCACGATACGTGCGAGAAATTTATCGGCGAACAATATGAAAAAGCAGAGCCTGCCTTTTTCGATTGTGTGGAGTATTTTTGCCCGGGTTCCGGAGACCAGGAGCTCGAAAAACTGCTGATCACGCTTCTAAGGGCGGCGGATTCCCAGCCGGACCCGGTGCGGTGGCTGCGGGATCGGAAAAAAGACTATGAGATCAGCGATGTGCAGGATCTTCTCTCCAGGAACTGGATGCGGGATCTTCTTGCGGGTGTCGCGGACCAGATCCGCTCTGCCGCGGCTGTCTATGATACGATGCTGGAACTGTCTTTCCAGCCGGGAGGTCCTTACGTCTATGTGGACCTGCTGGAGGAGGAGAAAAAGACGATCCTGCAGACAGCGGCAGAGCTCGATGGGCTATTGGATACGGCTGAAAATACCGCGGGATGTACAGCGGAAAATAAAGCTGGAAATGAATCCGGAGAAGTCCTGATCGACCGCCGCACATGGGAGCGCTTCCACGCTGCAGCCGCGATGGAATTTGGCAGGCTTCCCGCTATCAAAAAAACGGATGACTCTGTCGAGCCGGAACTGAAGGACAGAGTGACGGGGCTTCGCAAAGGAGTCAAAGAATCTTTTGGAAATTTACAGGACAGGTTCTTCTTTGAGGATATCAGTGTACATGCCCGGCGGATGCAGGAGGCGGCAAAGCCCCTGGGGACGCTCATTGAGTTGACGATCGGCCTCTTGGAGGCATTTGCGGCTGCCAGAAAAGAGAAAAATGCCGTAAATTTTTCAGACCTTGAGCACCTGGCGCTTCAGGTCCTTCTGGAGGCACAGGAAGACGGGACATACCGCCTTAGACCTGTGGCCGCCTCTTACCGCGATTATTTTGACGAAGTACTGATCGATGAGTACCAGGACAGTAATGCCGTGCAGGAACTGCTGCTGACCGCAATCACAGAGGAGAGCAAAGGGCGGTACGCCCGTTTCATGGTCGGCGATGTCAAACAGAGCATATACCGCTTCCGAGGTGCGCGACCGGAGATCTTCATCGATAAATTCGGGACGTACAGGCAGGAAGACCCTGTCACGGAGCGAATCGACCTCGACAGGAACTTCCGCTCAAGACCGGAGGTCCTCGACAGCGTCAATGATGTTTTCAGCAGGATCATGCGCAGGGAGATCGGCGGCGTCGATTATGACGAGGCTGCAGCGCTCAAATATCCCGGATGGGAGCCCGGCAGGCATGGCTTCGCGGAGGATTCTCCTTATATTACAGAACTTCTGCTGATCGATGAAAATGACGAGAACGGCGAGAGCGGCGAAAATACCAGCAGCGATGCAGAGGGGAGCGCAGATGCAAACTCCTCGGATAACGCTGAAGACAGCGTCGAGCAGCTGAGTGCGCACAAGGAAGAGACGCTCGCCATCGCCCGCAAGATCCGCAGCATGGTCGGGCACTTCATGATCCCGGATCCGTCCGCACCTGCGGCAGAGGGCGGAGTGCGCCCGCTCCGGTACGGAGACATCGTGATCCTGCTGCGCGCGACCGGCAGCTGGATCGATGCGTTCCGGGAGACCTTCGACGCGGAAGGCATACCGCTGTATGCAGAGTACAAGGCAGGTTATTTTGCCGCGCAGGAGATCCGGCAGGTGCTCCAGCTCCTGCGCATCGTCAGCAATCCGCGCCAGGACATCCCGCTCTATGGCGTGCTGCACGGGTATTTTGGCGGTTTTAGCGAAGAAGAAATAGCAAAAATACGGACGCAGGGCGGCCTAATGCTGGCCGGTATCCTCCCGGAGAGCGAATCATCCGATTCCAAAAATCGGGAAAGCGGGCGGCTGTACGACTCGCTGCGCCTGTATGCCGGCGTCCCTGTTGAGGGCAGAGAGTTAAAAGAGCCGGAACTGCCCGAACTGCAGAAAGAAAAAAAGCCGGAGCTGCCCGATCTGCAGAAAGAGAAAGAGCTGGAACAGCCTGAACTGCAGAAAGAGAAAGAGTCAGAACTGCTTGATCTGCAGATGGAGATCGATCCGGAGCTTAAAGAAAAATGTGCGGCGTTCTTAAAGAGCCTTGAAAAATGGAGGGAAGCTTCTGCTTACATGCCGATCCATGAGCTGATCGGTGAGATGATCTATGCGACCGGGTATGCGGATTATGTGGCTGCCCATCCGGCCGGCACGCAAAGAAGCGCCAATCTCGTCTCGCTCCTGACAAAGGCGGGTTCGTTCGAGCAGACGGCGTACACGGGAGTTTTCGATTTCCTCAGGTATATCGACCAGATGCATCAGTATGAGGTCGATTACGGCGAGGCGAATGTCCTTGACGAAAACGCCGATGTCGTGCGCATCATGACGATCCACAAGAGCAAGGGCCTGGAATTTCCGGTCTGTTTTGTGGCGGGACTTTCCGGGCGGTTTGCCTTCAAGACGATGGACACGACCGGAGACATTCTCTGCGACGCCGACATGGGGCTTGGCATCAACTACATAGACCTGAACTATCGCGGCAAAGTCACGACGCTCAGAAAGGAAGCCGTTGCAGAGAAGATCCGCCTGGACGCCTTCGGAGAAGAACTGCGCGTCCTCTATGTCGCCATGACCAGGGCAAAAGACAAAGTGATTCTCACGGGAACCGTCAAGGATCTTGCGGCGAGCCTGATCAGCGCGGGAACAGCGGCCAGAGGCAGCAAAAATGCCCTTCAGCTGCCGACAGCCTCCATCTTAAGCGCGGGGAATTTCCTCGACCTGATCCTGATGGCAACTGCCGGAATGGAGTCCTCCTCAAATCAAACGTCCGGCGCGCCCTCTGTCAAAAAAGTGCGTATCGGAGCACGGACTCTCAGGGATTCCGGAGAAGAAGACCAGACCTCCATGGCAGAGAAAAAGAGCGTTTTACAGAAAACTGCTTCATTGCCTTTAGAACAATTACCTTTGCCCTCGCTTGCGGAGGAGTTAAAAGCCCGCTTCGCCGGACGGTACGCCCGCGAAGATCTGAAGGATCTTTACACAAAAACAAGTGTGTCAGAACTTAAACATGCTGCCATTATGCAGAATGCAGCAGGCAGGGAGATGACAGGCGATAGTGTGATGGGAGACCTCGGGACAGGCGCGCTTGCTGGAAACGCAGATGCGGAAGGCGGTGCGGCGATGGAGGAGAACACCCTGTTTCCGCAGGAGGTGCCGGCACCGTATATTCCCAGGTTTGTCAGAGAGAAGGAAGAGAAGGCTGGAAAGGAGGAGGCGTCCTCCGGCGCAGAATATGGCACAGCTGTTCACAGAGTTTGCCAGATCCTGGATTACCGTCGATGGCCGGATCCGTCAATGGTATCAGAAAAAGATTTCGAACTCTGGGCGGATTCTATGGTGGCAGCCGGAGAAATAGAGCAGGCATACATTCCGATCCTGAAACCGCAGACCTTCCTGCCGTTCCTGCACTCACAGACCGCAGCCAGAATGGCGGCAGCAGAGACGCGGGGACAGCTGCGAAGAGAGCAGCCCTTTGTTCACGGAATCAGCGCCGCCCGTATGGACCTGCGCTTTCCTTCGGATGAAACGATCCTGGTACAGGGAATCATAGATGCATTTTTCATTGAAAACGGAAAGATCATTGTAGTAGATTACAAGACAGACCGCGTGCGCAGCCCGAAAACTCTCATCGACAGATATCAGGTGCAGCTGGACTATTATGCAGATGCATTAGGCGAAATGCTGGGACTTCCGGTCTCAGAAAAGATCATCTACTCCTTTGCACTGCAGAAAGAAATATGGCTGTGAGCCAAAGTGAGTCAGCGGATGCGTCTCCCTGACTCGCTTCGGTATTCCCTCGGGGAGACTCCGGTGATCCGCCGGAATAGTTTGGCAAAATGCTGCGGATTACCGATCCCGACCATTTCACCAATATGCTGTATGGATTCGTTCGTGCGGCCAAGCAGAAACTGAGCGTTGCTGATCCTTAAGCGGATGAGATATTCATTTGGTGGAAAACCGGTGTATTTTCTGAATTCCCTTGTCAGATAGTATTTGCTGATTCCGGAGAACCTTGAGAGAAAGTCAAGAGACAGGTCTTCCATATAGTGTTTTTCCATATAATGGATCAGGTACTGGATGTTGGAGGTAATTCCGCCAGCGTCGCCGGCCGTTGTTGCGTGCAGGGTCAGAAGATGAACGGCAATCGAGTACAGCACATCGGATTCCTGATAGATCCTGAAAGGCACCGCCAGTGCGTGTATGGAAGCGATCTGCTCCAGGTAGGACTGCAGAATCCCGGAGAGCGGTTCCTTGAACAAAGCCGGACCGCTTCGTATATATTCCTGATAGACAGCTGAGATCATCGGCCCGTTGATGTGAAGATCAAGATGCTGCCAGTCTGTACCGTTGGACCTGTAATAATGCGGCAGCCTGCAGTCAATAAAAACACCCTCACCTTTCCTGGTCCTGTAGGTATTGCCCATAAATTCCATGATGCCTTCTCCCTCATACGTGTACTGAATGAGATAGGAGGAGGCATCTTTGCGTCTCGTGAAATATTCGGGACCGCTGAACGCCCACCCAAATGACTGCAGGTAGCAGCAGTGCGCTTTTATCTCCTCACTGATCGGAAACATCGGAATGGTCCTGATATATCCATCCAGATTAAACTGTGTTTCTTCAAAAGGATTTACTTCTGAGATCAGCCGAATGGATTCTTCGGTCTCAGGAGCGAGAACCTGTTCCTCTGTCGGTACTCTCATATTAATGGAAATTACCCGGCCATCCGGGAGGGTGGTTTGCCGCTCGGTTATGATGATAAACGGAATTTTGTCAAACATTTTTGGAACCTGTCCGGACAGAAGCTGATCCTTCTGTCCGGATTTTCCTTTCTCCCTTCTCCCGGGAAATGGTTTTTATGGCGGTATCCGTCAGGCAGTACATGAAGCACTGTATTTTTCAGGATCTGAAGGATTCTGAAAGGATAACGGGCCCGCCAGTGAAGTTTGCTTTGTGACGGGGACTGGTTCGTGACGCACAAATCCTTTTCATGCCTCGGAAGTTTGCGCCGATAGTATGCTTCGGGCTGCTCTGAGCATCTACAGGCATTGTATAACAGAATATGTATGCAAGGCAAGATACGACAAGTTTTTGGCAAGATACATTCTGTTTTAATTATACTGGATATACTAAGATTACAAAGTAATATAACACCAGCATTCCTTTTTTTTATACGGAGGGGAAATCGAAATGAGCGATACACAGAAAACCAACACAAAAATCGGTATTGGCGAGAAGTTCTGCTTCCTATTGACAAACATAGGCAACATTCCGCTGATGGTTTTGCTGTCCATGTTCCTGACATTCTTCTATACGGAGGTCGTCGGTCTGGATGCCGGAGCCGTAGCAACATTGTTCCTGTTATCCAAGGTCGTTGATGGAATTTCCGATCCGGTCATGGGATACCTTATGGACCGCGTAAAGCCTACGAAGATGGGCCGCTTCCGCCCCATGCTGATCATGGGAACCATTATCTGCTCGATCAACTATGTCCTGGTCTGGTTCGGTCCCGCCTGGGCTCCCGGCGCTAAGATCGCCATTGCGTATATCAGCTATCTGGCACTGGGCATCACCTTCGATATCATGGATATTTCGCTGAACAGTATGCTGCCGCTGATGACCGATGATCTGAAGACAAGAGACCAGCTCACCACGATCAAGATGTTCGGCTACATGGGCGGCGCGATGGCACTTTCCATAATCGGTCCCATGATCGTGGCGGATGGTCAGATCTCCAGCTATTACAAGCTGATCTTCGGCGCTCTGTTTATCGTCGTTGTTTTCTCTATCTCCGGCGCGCTCGGAATACATGAGAGAGTCAAGGCAGCTCCTGATAATGCGGAAAAATACAGTTTCTTTGATCTGATGAAGATCATCTGCGTCCGCCCGGTCCTTGTATTCTTTGTGATCAATCTTGTGACCAATACGGCAACGATGGTGCAATCCGGCGTCAACACCTATTATTACAGCTTCATGATGGCGGATAAGGGCGGCCTTGCGATCATGTCCTTCATTTCCATCATTACACTGTTCGGACAGATCCCGGGCATGCTGCTCTCAGGAGTATTTTCTGCAAAATTAGGTAAGAAAAAAACATATATCATTGGAGCAGTGATCTTTGTTCTGGGTGTACTGCTCAGGATCGTTGATCCGACAGGACTTCCCATCCTGTATGCTGCCTCTGTAATTGCTTCCTTCGGCTCCGGCATCCAGTCCCCTCTGAACTACGGGATCCAGGCAGACAACACCAACTATGTCGAATATAAGACCAACCGTCACGCAGAGGCAGCGATCGCGTCCACCTCTTCCTTCGTCACAAAGTGCGCGCAGGGTCTTGGCGGCGCTATCCCGCTGTACATTCTGAAAGCTTTCGGATATATCGAGCAGGCTCCTGAGCAGGCTGCTTCTGTCAACACAGGTATCCTGGCCAGCCTGATCTACCTGCCGGCGATCCTCTTTGTTGTGGCTATCATTGTTATGGCAATCGGTTATAATATTGACAAGAAACAGCTCGACACGATGAATGAAGCCCTGATCGAGAAACACGCGAAAGAGGCGGCAATGTAATTTCAGGGGAGAGAGGGAGACAGGGGACGGTTCTCTGTCTCCTTTTGAAAAATGCAGTACGCCTAAGGGAATTGAGGACAGGAGACAGAGAACCGTCCCCTGTCTGCCCTGACTTACTGTCAACACAAGGAGGGTATATGTACAAAAAGGAACAGCTGAGAAATCCCGATCTGCAGTACAGGCCTGATGTTCGCTGGTGGCTGGCAGAGGGATTCCATACCGATGAAACATTGAAAAAGGAAATCAAAGACCTGTTTGAGACAGGCTTCGGCGCTGTCGAGTTCCTCGCCATGGAAGAAGCGGGAGCAGACCATTCGCTGTACGGATGGGGCGCAGAGGAGTGGATCCATGATTCCGACACCGTCGTCGCGGAGACGGCAAAATACGGCATGGGCGTCTCGATGACCTGCGGAACGAACTGGTCCAACGCGAACCTCATCGATATTACCCCGGATGATCCGTGCGCTTCCAAGGAACTGGATTATGTGGTGGAGAACGTAGAGGCGGGAAAGACCTGGAGCGGAGAGATCTTAAGACCCGAACTGAAAATGCCCGGTGTGACAAAACAGGATCTTGTCGCCGTCGTTGCCACAAGAAAAGCTGGGGAGAAAGAGGGCAAGGTCTACCTGGATAAAGACCATACTTTTGTACTGACGGAGAAAGTCTCAGAGGAGACTCTGACATGGACGGCTCCGGAAGACGGTGAGTATCTGCTGTTTTTCTTCTGGATCCACGGAACAGGCCAGACTGCCGCACCTTCCGTTTCCGTTTCCTATACAGTCAACTACATTGACAATTACGGAATCGAGGCTTTCAAAAAATACTGGGATGAGAAGGTCATCACAGAGAAACTGCAGAAAAACATGGACGCCACCGGCAGGGCCATGATGTACATGGATTCACTGGAACTGTCCACATTTGCGGCGGGCGGCCAGCTCTGGGGATATCATTTCCTGGATGAATTCAAGGCGCGCAGAGGGTACGATCTGACCCCGTACCTGCCGTTCATCGTACGCCAGGCAGGCATGATGCAGCCTGTTTTTATTTATCATTATTACAGTGAGGACGCGGACTGGTCAGAGAAACTCTATAACGACCTCTACCAGACAACAACGGACTGCTATTGCGAAAATATGATGAAGCCCATGCAGGAGTGGCTGCACAGCCACGGCATGCAGCTGCGCTCCGAGATCTCCTACGGCCTGCCTTTTGAGATCTCCCAGCCGGGAAAATACGTCGACGGCATCGAGACCGAGTCTCTGGAGTTCGCTTCCCAGGTGGAT
>JAFTFD010000023.1 GCA_017449745.1 Lachnospiraceae bacterium | reverse complement strand
TCCTACCTGCAGTGCCGGAGCCTTGGACTTCTTTGTGGAAGCCTGGCGGCCCTTTCTGACTAACTGGTTAAATGTTGGCATTCTATTCACCTCCTTGTATTTATTCTTATGCCTGTCATAACCATTCAGACAAAAGTGATTTCCCTACCTTGCAGCCGATCCGCTTACAGGATCTTTACTCTGAAGATAGAAAAGAACAGCACGATCAAAGAGCATAAAGCTCTCTGAACGCACTGTTCTATTATACTACTCTATTCTGCTATGTCAAAGGTTTTTGAAAAAATATTATTCCAGTGTCTCTTCCACAGCGAGCATTTCCGCTGTCTCTTCTTCGGGGAGCAGCGTCTCTGCATTTTCCTCTTCGACTGCAGTCTCTGTCACGCCTTCGGCATCCTCTTCCATCGCATCGTCAAGATCGATATAGGAGTGGATTCTCTCATCTGTATCCAGCTTGGTGTAACGGTATCTCTTCATACCGGTACCGGCCGGGATCAGCTTACCGATGATGACGTTCTCCTTCAGGCCGATCAGAGGATCGACTCTTCCGCGGATCGCCGCATCCGTAAGGACCTTGGTGGTCTCCTGGAAGGAAGCTGCGGACATGAAGGAATCTGTTGCCAGCGCGGACTTGGTGATACCGAGGATGATCCTCTTGCCGCTTGCCGGCGTCATGCCCTCATTCTCAAGTCTCTCGTTCTCGTCCTCGAAGTCAAGCGCATCCACAAGGCTGCCGGGCAGGAACTGGGAGTCGCCGCCCTCTTCGATGCGGACCTTCTTGAGCATCTGGCGGACGATGACTTCGATGTGCTTGTCGCAGATATCAACGCCCTGCAGGCGGTAAACTCTCTGGACCTCACGCAGCAGGTAGTTCTGGACTGCGCGGATACCTTTGATCTTCAGCAGGTCATGAGGGTTGACGGAACCTTCTGTCAGCTCATCACCGGCTTCGATGACCTGTCCGTCGATCGGCTTGATCCTGGATCCGTAAGGGATCGGATATTCTTTCGACTCGCCGGTCTCATCGTTGGTGACAACGACACTTCTGCTCTTCTTGGTATCCTTGACCTGCACCACACCGCCGAACTCGGAGATGATGGCAAGTCCCTTCGGCTTTCTGGCCTCGAACAGCTCCTCGACACGGGGAAGACCCTGTGTGATATCGCCGCCGGCGACACCGCCGGTGTGGAATGTTCTCATGGTCAGCTGTGTACCGGGCTCACCGATGGACTGTGCTGCGATGATACCGACAGCCTCACCGACCTGCACCATCTCGCCGGTCGCCATGTTGGCGCCATAGCACTTGGCGCAGATGCCCAGGTGGCTGCGGCAGGTCAGGATCGTACGGATCTTGACGCTGGTCACAGGCTCGCCGTTCTCATTCACACCGCGGCTCAGCACCTTTTCAGCGCGGCTGGGCGTGATCATGTGGTTCTTCTTGACCAGGATATTGCCCTCGGCATCCAGGATGTTTTCGCAGGCAACACGGCCCGTGATACGGTCCTTAAGTCCCTCGATCGTCTCTTTTCCATCCATGAAAGCGGAGACGCTCATGCCGGGGATCTGTTCTCTTCCCTCGGAGCAGTCGATCTCGCGGATGATCAGCTCCTGGGAAACGTCGACCATTCGTCTTGTCAGGTAACCGGAGTCCGCTGTACGAAGCGCTGTGTCGGACAGACCCTTGCGGGCGCCGTGCGCTGACATGAAGTACTCCAGAACGTCCAGACCTTCACGGAAGTTCGACTTGATAGGCAGCTCGATCGTACGTCCTGTCGTATCGGCCATCAGTCCGCGCATGCCGGCCAGCTGTTTGATCTGCTGGTTGGAACCACGGGCTCCGGAATCTGCCATCATGTAGATGTTGTTGTATTTATCCAGAGATTTGAGCAGTGCATCCGTCAGTCTCTGGTCGATCTTTGTCCAGGTCTCGACGACTGCGCGGTAACGCTCTTCATCTGTCACAAGACCTCTGCGGTAGTTCTTGGAGATCTTGTCGACCGTCTCCTGTGCCTCTTCCAGCAGTGCCTCTTTCTCGTGAGGGACCGTGATATCGGCGATGGAGACCGTCATAGCTGCGATCGTGGACTGCTTGTAGCCCATGGCCTTGATGTAGTCCAGGACCTCTGCTGTCTTGAAGGTTCCGTGTCTGTCGATGATCCTCTGAAGGATATCCTTGAGGTTCTTCTTCTTGACAAGGAAATCTACCTCAGGAAGCAGCAGGTTCTCCGGCTGCGTTCTGTCGACATAGCCCAGATCCTGCGGGATAACTTCGTTGAACAGAAGTCTTCCCAGAGACGTATCTACCATTCCGGAGATGACCTCGCCGTCCGGCATGGTCCTGGTCATTCTGACCTTGATCTTGGAATGCAGGGTGATGAACTTGTTCTCATAAGCGAGGATCGCCTCGTTCATGGAGGAGAAGCACATGCCCTCTCCGGGTTCGCCGTCGCGCTGCTGTGTGATGTAGTAAATACCGAGGACCATATCCTGGGAAGGAACTGCCACAGGACCGCCGTCGGAAGGTTTCAGCAGGTTGTTGGGGGAGAGCAGAAGGAATCTGCACTCCGCCTGCGCCTCTACAGACAGCGGCAGATGGATAGCCATCTGGTCACCGTCGAAGTCGGCGTTGAACGCGGTACAGACGAGCGGGTGCAGCTTGATCGCCTTGCCCTCGACCAGGATCGGCTCGAATGCCTGGATACCCAGCCTGTGAAGGGTAGGAGCACGGTTCAGCATGACGGGATGCTCTTTGATGACATCCTCGAGGATATCCCATACCTGGGGATCCACACGCTCGACAAGTTTCTTTGCGTTCTTGATATTCTGAGAGATTCCTCTCTTCTCCAGTTCCTTCATAACGAAGGGCTTGAAGAGTTCGAGTGCCATCTCCTTCGGAACACCGCACTGATAGATCTTCATTTCCGGACCGACAACGATAACGGAACGGCCGGAGTAGTCAACACGCTTACCGAGCAGGTTCTGCCTGAAACGGCCGGACTTACCTTTGAGCATGTCGGACAGGGACTTCAGGGCACGGTTGCCGGGACCGGTGACCGGGCGGCCGCGTCTGCCGTTGTCGATCAGGGCGTCAACAGCTTCCTGCAGCATTCTCTTCTCGTTGCGCACGATGATATCCGGAGCGCCGAGCTCAAGAAGTCTCTTCAGACGATTGTTTCTGTTAATGATCCTGCGATACAGGTCATTCAGGTCAGACGTTGCGAAACGTCCGCCGTCCAGCTGGACCATAGGACGAAGATCGGGCGGGATGACCGGGATGCAGTCCATGATCATCCAGGAAGGCTGGTTCTGGGACTCACGGAAGGATTCCACAACTTCCAGTCTCTTGATGATGCGCGCTCTCTTCTGGCCGGTAGCATCCAGCATCTCTTCAGAAAGCTCTGCATATTCCTTCTCGATATCGACGGCAAGGAGCAGCTCCTTGATCGCCTCTGCGCCCATTCCTGCGCGGAAGGAAGCGCCCCATTTTTCCTTGGCTTCCTGGTACTCACGCTCAGAGAGGACCTGCTTGTACTCCAGCTCGGTGCGTCCTGCATCCAGGACGATATAGCTGGCAAAATACAGGACCTTCTCCAGGACCTTCGGAGACATATCCAGGATCAGGCCCATTCTGGAAGGGATTCCCTTGAAGTACCAGATATGGGAGACAGGTGCCGCCAGTTCGATGTGTCCCATTCTCTCGCGGCGGACGCTGCTCTTGGTCACCTCGACGCCGCAGCGGTCGCAGATGACACCTTTATAACGGATCTTTTTGTATTTTCCGCACTTGCACTCCCAGTCCTTGGTGGGTCCGAAGATCTTCTCGCAGAACAGGCCGTCTCTTTCGGGCTTCAGCGTTCTGTAGTTGATGGTCTCCGGCTTTGTCACCTCGCCGTAGGACCACTCGCGGATCCTCTCGGGAGATGCCAGGCGGATACGGATCGCGTCAAATGTCACAGGTTGATAATTCTGCTGTTTTGTATTGGGCATTGTAACCTCCATCAGAATTCTTCAGGGGAATCGTCATAGGAATCCTCGAACGAATCTGTATCCACAGTTTCGTATTCATCTTCGCTGCTGTAGCTGCCGGAATCCTCCAGCTCGCCCTCTGCGTTGAATTCCTTGACGGACATGCCGCCCCTGGCGAGCGATGCATTATCGCTGTCGCCGGAATCTTTAAAGTTGTTGGCCATCGCGAACTTGTAGATCGCGGAATCACCGTAATCGATGTCCTCGCTGATCTCCACTTCCGTGCCGTCGTCCTTGAGCACCTGGACATCCAGGCCAAGTGCCTGCAGTTCTTTGAGCAGGACCTTGAAGGATTCAGGGATACCGGCCTCAGGGATATTCTCACCCTTGATGATTGCCTCGTAGGTCTTGACACGGCCGACGACATCGTCGGACTTGACGGTCAGGATCTCCTGCAGCGTGTAAGCAGCGCCGTATGCCTCCAGAGCCCAGACTTCCATTTCTCCGAAACGCTGTCCGCCGAACTGTGCCTTACCGCCGAGAGGCTGCTGTGTGACCAGAGAGTAAGGGCCTGTGGAACGAGCGTGGATCTTATCGTCTACCAGGTGGTGCAGCTTCATGTAATGCATGAAACCGATGGAGACCGGGTTGTCGAAGAGCTCGCCGGTACGTCCGTCGCGCAGCTGGACCTTGCCGTCCGGAGTGATCGGAACACCCTTCCACTCCTCTCTGTGCGCGCGGTTGTCGTACAGATATTTCATGATCTCAGGATCGACCTGATCCTTATACTCAGCCTCGAACTCTTCCCAGCTGTAATTGACGTATTTGTTCGCCATGTTCAGGGCTGCGACGATATCGTCGTGTGTTGCGCCGTCGAAGTTCGGTGTTGTCACATTGAAGCCGAGAACTCTGGCTGCCAGGGACAGATGCAGTTCCAGGACCTGTCCGATGTTCATACGGGAAGGCACGCCCAGAGGGTTCAGCACGATATCAAGAGGGCGTCCGTTGGGAAGATAAGGCATATCTTCCACAGGGAGGACTCTTGAAACGACACCCTTGTTTCCGTGACGGCCTGCCATCTTATCGCCGACGGAGATCTTTCTCTTCTGTGCGATATAGATGCGGACTGCCTTGTTGACGCCCGGAGAGAGCTCGTCTCCGTTTTCTCTTGTGAAGACCTTGGTATCCACGATGATACCGTATTCACCGTGAGGGACCTTGAGGGAGGTATCTCTGACCTCGCGCGCCTTCTCACCGAAGATCGCGCGCAGCAGGCGCTCCTCTGCTGTCAGTTCTGTCTCTCCCTTGGGAGTGACCTTGCCGACCAGGATATCACCTGCACGGACCTCGGCGCCGATGCGGATGATTCCGCTCTCGTCCAGATCCTTGAGGGCTTCTTCGCCGACACCCGGAACATCTCTTGTGATCTCTTCCGGTCCGAGCTTGGTATCGCGGGCTTCTGCCTCATACTCCTCGATATGGATGGAAGTATAAACATCATCCTTGACAAGTCTCTCGGAGAGCAGGACCGCGTCCTCGTAGTTGTAACCTTCCCAGGTCATGAATCCGATCAGCGGATTCTTGCCCAGAGCCAGGACGCCGTTGCTGGTGGACGCGCCGTCAGCGATGATATCGCCGGCCTTGACGCGGTCGCCGGTATTGACGATCGGCTTCTGGTTGTAGCAGTTGGACTGGTTGCTGCGCAGGTACTTGATCAGGTGGATATCTTCCTTGGTGCCGTCGTCATATTTCATCGAGATCATGGTCGCGTCAACAAATGTGACGACGCCGTCCTTCTCTGCGATGACGCAGACGCCGGAGTCCCTGGCTGCTTTTTCTTCCATACCGGTACCGACGACCGGTGCCTCTGTCGTGATCAGCGGGACGCCCTGACGCTGCATGTTGGAACCCATCAGTGCACGGTTCGCATCATCGTTCTGCAGGAAAGGAACAAGGCTTGTCGCGACGGAGAAGACCATTCTCGGGGAGACGTCCATGTACTCGAACATGCTCCTCGGATAGGAGGATGTCTCTGTTCTGTAACGGCCGGATGCATAGCGGCTTGTGATATAGCCGTTCTCATCCAGTCTGGTGGAAGCCTGCGCTACATGGTAGTTATCCTCTTCATCCGCTGTCATGTAGACAACTTCGTTCGTGACGCGCGGATTTTCAGGATCTGTGCGGTCGATCTTTCTGTAGGGAGCCTCAACGAAGCCGTACTGGTTGATCTTGGCGAAGGACGCCAGGGAGTTGATCAGACCGATGTTCGGACCTTCGGGAGTCTCGATCGGGCACATTCTTCCGTAGTGTGTATAGTGAACGTCTCGGACCTCGAATCCGGCACGGTCTCTGGAAAGACCGCCAGGACCCAGTGCGGAGAGACGTCTCTTGTGTGTGATCTCGGAAAGCGGGTTGTTCTGGTCCATGAACTGGGACAGCTGGGAGGATCCGAAGAACTCCTTGACTGCCGCCTGCACGGGCTTGATGTTGATCAGTGCCTGGGGAGAGATCTCCTCAGATGCATCATGGGTCGTCATTCTCTCGCGGACTACGCGCTCAAGTCTGGACAGGCCGATGCGGTACTGGTTCTGCAGCAGCTCGCCGACGCTCCTGATACGGCGGTTTCCGAGGTGGTCGATATCGTCCTCGTTGCCGATGCCGTACTCAAGGTGCATGTTATAGTTGATAGAGGCTAAAATATCCTCTTTTGTGATATGCTTGGGGATCAGCTCGCGGACGCTCTTTTTCAGCGCGTCAGCCAGAGCCTCAGGCTCCTCGTTGTCCTGATACTGCAGCAGGATCTCGCGCAGAGCGGGATAATAGACCTGCTCTGTGATACCGAGCTCCTCCGGCTCGCAGTCGACAAAGTGTGTGATGTCGACCATCAGGTTGGAGAGGACCTTGACGCGGTCCTTGGTCTCAGTCTCGATCCATACATAAGGGATCGCGGAGTTCTGGATCTCATCTGCCATCTCGCGTGTGACGACCTCACCGGCGCTGCCGAGAATATCGCCATTTGCCTCATCGACGACATCCTCTGCGAGGATCTGTCCGGTGATGCGGTTGCGAAGGGCAAGCTTCTTATTAAACTTATAGCGTCCGACCTTTGCCAGATCGTATCTTCTGGGATCGAAGAACATGGCGTTAATCAGGCTGTCTGCGCTCTCCACGGAAAGCGGCTCGCCGGGACGGATCTTCTTGTACAGCTCAAGCAGACCCGACTCATAATCATGAGAAGGATCCTTGGAGAAGCTGCCGCGGAGCTTGGGCTCATCGCCGAAGAGATCGATGATCTCCTCATCTGTACCGATGCCGAGGGCACGGATCAGAACAGTGACCGGAACCTTTCTGGTGCGGTCTACGCGGACATAGAAGATATCGTTGGCATCAGTTTCATACTCAAGCCATGCGCCGCGGTTAGGAATGACCGTGCACATATAGAGCTTCTTACCGAATTTATCTTTGTCGATATTGTAATAAATGCCTGGAGAACGAACCAGCTGGCTGACGATAACACGCTCAGCGCCGTTGATCACGAATGTGCCGGTCCTTGTCATCAGCGGCAGATCTCCCATGAAGATCTCCTGCTCTTTGACTTCCTTCTTGTTCTCTCTGTCATACAGGCGGATCCTGACTTTCAGCGGAGCGGCGTAGGTGGCGTCTCTTTCCTTGCACTTGGCAATGGAATACTTGACGTCCTTCTCACACAGCTCATAGCTCACGAAAGACAGGGAAAGATGACCGCTGTAATCCTCGATCGGGGAGATATCGTCGAACACCTCCTGCAGACCATGATCCAGAAACCACTGGTAGGATGATTTCTGTACCTCGATCAGGTTCGGCATCTCGAGCACTTCCTTCTGACGGGAATAGCTCATGCGGACACTCTTGCCGCTGCCGGCCGGATGAAGCCTAATTTTACCCATGCATTTCACCTCTTTGTTTGTCAGTTCTGTGATTTTGGAGACAGAACGGCCTCTGCGAAACAGTTCCGGTATACTGAATGGTCAGCTTAAATGAATTGTTTACGGCAGAACAGCCGCGCGAACGATACAGACTTACGAAATGGAATTATGTCAGATCGTAACGCTCTCAAGGCTCCTTACGTTAACAGCATCAGCCATTATCGTGCCTTTATGCAATGTCGGGCCGAACGAAAGCTCAGCCCAATCTCTTCCGGAACTTAATCCTTAAGGAGAGCGTCAGGGCATAATTGCAGAACATAGCGCAAAATATTATATGACATATCAATTTCAACTGCAAGAATAAACAATCAGAAATTTTTATTTTTGTTAAAATTGCACATAGGACACAGGTGCCAGACCCCTCTGCCCCATTTCTCTGACTCACCAAAAAAGCGGTGCAGCATAAATGCCACACCGCTTATCAGACTTGATATAGATCAGCCGGATCAGATTACTTAAGAGTAACCTTAGCGCCCTCAGCCTCGAGTTTGCCCTTGATGTCCTCAGCCTCTTCCTTAGTAGCCTGCTCTTTGACGATCTTCGGAGCGCCCTCGACCATATCCTTGGACTCTTTAAGGCCAAGGCCTGTGATCTCACGGACAACCTTGATGACCTTGATCTTGTTGGGGCCAACCTCTGTCAGCTCAACATCGAACTCAGTCTTCTCTTCCTCAGCTGCTGCTGCCGGGCCAGCTGCTGCAACAACAACACCTGCTGCTGCGGAAACACCGAACTCCTCTTCGCAAGCCTTTACCAGCTCGTTCAGTTCAAGTACGGACAGCTCTTTGATCGCATCGATAATTTCAGCGTTTGTTAACTTTGCCATTGTATTTTTCCTCCATTTTCATTTTAGACACGGTGCAGGGCACCTGTGCTGTTTGTCAGGCCTCGTGGCCTTTCTTCTTGATTATGCCTCTGCAGGTGCCTCTGCTGCAGGCTCTTCTGCTGCCTCTGCTGCAGGAGCTGCGCCGCCCTCTGCCTTCTTCTCGGCGATCTGCTTGATAACGCGAGCGAAGTTTGCGACAGGGCTCTGCATGCTGCCAAGGAGTCTGGACAGGAGCACTTCTCTTGCAGGTACCTTGGAGATCTCCTCCAGTCCTGTGGAATCGTACACCTTTCCTTCTACGACGCCGCCTTTGATCTCCAGCTTGGGAGCTTTGGCTGCGAACTCGCAGAGAATTCTTGCCGGCGCTGTTGCATCGTCCTTAGAGATCGCGCATGCGCTGGGGCCGTTCAGAAGATCGCACAGACCTTCGAACTCAGTGCCTTTGAACGCAAAGTTCATCATTGTGTTCTTGTAGACCTTGTACTGCACACCAGCAGCACGAAGCTGTTTACGCAGCTCAGTATCCTGAGCGACGGTAAGTCCTCTGTGGTCAACAAGTACGACGGACTGTGCGCCATTGATGTTCTCTGAGATCTCAGCAACAACAGGCTGTTTCAGTTCTACTTTTGCCATTGTTTACCTCCTGTAAGATTTACTTGGGATCTTTCAGGTGGATATCAGCGATACCCATGAAAAATCCCTCTGCCGTCAGACAGAGGGATACATCAGTCAAATGATGGTTGTCCTCGGCAGGTTGCATGCGTTACGTCCTTCCTGCAGTAAACTGCATCCGGACACCTGCTGTCTTCGGCATATGATCGGCTTTATTCAAGCCTTGCTAAGATTACCACGCAAAATCAGATTTTGCAAGGGGATCTTTTAAATTAATACTTGTTGCAGACAAGTTTTACGCCAGGGCCCATTGTTGTAGCCATGGAGATGCTCTTGAGGAACTGTCCCTTGACTGCTGCGGGTCTTGCCTTGGAGACAGCACCCATCAGTGCGTTGAAGTTCTCGATCAGCTGCTCATCAGTGAAGGAGACCTTACCGATCGTGCAGTGAATGATGTTAGCCTTGTCAAGTCTGTACTCAACTTTACCGGCTTTGATATCTGCGATCGCCTTTGTCACATCCATGGTGACTGTGCCGGACTTCGGGTTCGGCATCAGGCCTTTAGGTCCGAGGATCTTACCGAGACGACCGACAACACCCATCATGTCGGGAGTTGCAACTACGACGTCAAAGTCAAGCCAGCCTTCTTTCTGGATCCTGGGGATCAGCTCCTCGCCGCCGACATAATCGGCACCTGCTGCCTCAGCCTCATCCAGCTTTGCACCCTTTGCAAAAACGAGGACGCGCACTTTTTTACCTGTTCCTGCAGGAAGGACGACAGCGCCGCGGATCTGCTGATCAGCGTGACGGGAATCGCAGCTTGTGCGGATGTGCAGCTCGACAGTCTCGTCGAACTTGCCGGTAGATGTCTTCTTGACCAGAGCCACTGCCTCTTCAGCCTCATAGAGCTTTGCGCGATCAACGAGCTTAGCAGCCTCTGCATATTTCTTTCCGTGCTTCATATTATGTTTACCTCCAAAATATTGCAGCTATAGACATCAGTCTGTAACTGTGATTCCCATGCTTCTAGCAGTTCCGGCGATCATGCTCATAGCTGCCTCAACGGAAGCTGCGTTCAGATCGGGCATCTTCTTCTCAGCGATCTCGCGAACCTGGGCCTTCGTTACCGAAGCGACCTTTTTCTTGTTGGGTTCGCCGGATGCTGTCTGGATGCCGGCTGCCTTTTTCAGAAGCACTGCTGCAGGCGGAGTCTTTGTGATGAAGCTGAAAGATCTGTCAGCATAGACAGTGATGACAACAGGGATGATCAGGTCGCCCTCACTTGCAGTTCTGGCATTGAACTGTTTTGTGAACTCGACGATGTTGACACCGTGCTGTCCGAGTGCAGGTCCGACCGGGGGAGCAGGAGTTGCCTTGCCGGCAGGGATCTGCAATTTGATGTAACCAGTTACTTTTTTAGCCATTTTTTCCTCCTTCGTGGTGCGGCCCTTTAAGAGCCTCGCAGGCGGCTACCTGCTTCCACTAAAAATTTGGTGTCGGGACAAATGCCCCGTCTGATCCGGGATGTCCGCCGTGGTTACGGCATTTTTCCCGCGCATCATTCTATTACAAACTCCGGTCATGAACCGGGTGTCTGTCAATTGGTCTTGCGAACCTCCGCGAACGAGATCTCAACAGGAGTCTCCCGTCCGAACAGTTCGACACTGATCGTAGCGATCTGTTTGTTGTAATCGATCTTGGTAACCGTGCCGAGTGTATCTTTCCAGACGCCGGCCACAACAGCGACGCTGTCGCCGATCTCGAAATCGACATTGACCTGGCTGGTATGGATACCGAGGGGCTTCATCTCCGCAGCTGTGAGCGGGACAGGCTTGCTGCCCGGTCCGACGAATCCGGTGACGCCGCGCGTATTTCTCACGACATACCAGGTGTCATCGTTCATCACCATGTTCACAAGGACATACCCGGGGAACATTTTCTTGGGAACAGCCTTCTTGGCACCGTTTCTGACCTCGATCACATCCTGCATGGGCACACGCACTTCGAAGATCTGGTTTTCCAGGTGGCGGTTCTCGATGGTCTTGTCCAGATTGGCTTTGACCTTGTTCTCATAGCCCGAGTAGGTATGTGCGACATACCATTTAGCCTCATCGGAAATAGCGCTTTCATCCAGCTGGTTTTCTTCCCCGGCTGCCTCCTGCGCCTCGATGCTCTCTGCCACTCTCGCCGCATCCGCAGCGTCCAGATCGGAGCTCTTTTCGCCCTGCATCAGGACCCGTTCCGCCTCTGCGCGCTCTATATCCGCCGCTTTTCTGGAGAAATCAGGTCTTCTGATCTCCCGTACTCCCGGAAGAACGCCGGCTTTGACGCGAACTACTGTGTCTTTCTTTTCTGCCATTGATCTCCTCCTCTGACTGAAAAATTCCGCCGGTCCTTACTCGCCGAGCCGGATCAGAACATCAATCAGATTCTGTGCTCCAAAATCAATGATAGCAATCAGAAGGCCGACAACTACAGCAACTGCCAGAACGACTGCCAGCTGCTTGAGGAGTGTATCCCTTTCGGGCCAGATGATCTTTTTGAACTCCGCTTTTACTCCCTTGAAAAACTTCCCGATTCTGGAGTCTCTTACCTTTGTTTCAATATCACTCATGATGATACTCTCCAAATATGATCACGAATTATTTTGTTTCCTTGTGCAGCGTATGCTTGCGGCAGAATCTGCAATATTTCATGATTTCCATACGGTCAGGATGTGTCTTCTTGTCCTTGGTCGTATCATAGTTGCGGCGTTTGCACTCTGTGCAGGCCAGTGTGATTCTTGTGCGCATTTAATTCACCTCCATGTCTTAAAGGTCTTTTCGTAAGTCTGGAAGATCAAGACTAAGCTAATTTTAAGCATAAAAAAAAGACCTGTCAAAATCTCCAAAGTAGAGTATCACGAACAGGTCTTGCATGTCAATACTTTTATTTCATAACTGGATGGGACAGGGTGACAGACCCCTGTCCCATAACCCTGTCCTGTTTACAGCGATGCGCACATATCCAGCGCCGCCCTGATCACTTTATCCATATCGAAATATCTGTACATTCCGAGACGTCCTCCGAAGATCACGTTCTGCCTGGAAGATGCCAGCATCAGATATTTTTCATAGAGCTGGGCGTTCTTTTCATTGTTGACGGGATAATACGGTTCCATACCGTTTTCCCAGGCCGCGGGATACTCTCTGGTGATGATCGTCCCCGGGATCGGCTCTCCCGTTTCCGAATCCTTACCAAATTCGAAGTGCTTGTGTTCTATGATCCTGGTATAAGGAATCTCTCTCTTCGTATAGTTGACGACAGCATTGCCCTGATAGTTGTCTACATCCGGTAGTTCCTGCGTCTCAAAGCGAAGGGATCTGTACTCCAGCGGGCCATAGCAGTAATCGAAGTATTCATCGATCATTCCCGTATAGATGACCCTGCGGAAAATGTCCCCGTCCATTTCAAACAGGCCGTCTTCCAGATCCGGATGATCCAGATCCGGCAGCCGCATCACGTCCTTTCCGAAATCTCTTCCGGTCTCTACATCGATGCCTTCCAAAAGCTTTTCCACGATCTGTGTATATCCACCGATCGGGATGCCCTGGTAGCGGTCGTTGAAATAGTTGTTGTCATAAATAAAGCGGAAAGGAAGGCGTCGGATGATGAAGGCCGGAAGATCTTTGCAGTCTCTGCCCCACTGTTTCTCCGTGTATCCTTTGATCAGCTTTTCATAGATATCCCTGCCGGCGAGGGAGAGCGCCTGCTCTTCCAGATTTTTGGGCTCTGTGATCCCCGCCTCTGCGACCTGTCTGTCGATGACAGCCCTGGCCTCTTCCGGTGTTGCAACCCCCCACATCCTGCTGAAGGTGTTCATATTAAACGGAAGGTTATACAGCTCGTCTCCGTATCTGGCGACCGGGGAGTTGATATAATTATTGAACTCCGCGAACTGATTCACATATTCCCACACCTCCTTATCGCTGGTATGGAAAATATGCGCGCCGTAACGGTGGACCTGGATCCCGTTCACCTTCTCCGTGTAGATGTTGCCCGCAATATGGCTCCTGCGGTCGATCACCTTGCAGGAAGCACCCTTCTTGGTAAGTTCATGGGCGCAAACACTGCCAAACAGTCCCGCGCCCACGATAAGATAATCATATGTCATACACTTTACCGTACCGCCTATGCCCGGCTTCGTTCAAAAGCGCGGGCATATAAGCGACATGTTGTAGGATTAATTGAGTTCAAGGATCCTTCTTGTGATCCTGAGATACTCCCTGGCATCCTTATCGCCAAGTTTTTCCAGAACTCTGTTGTACTGGGCGATCTCCTCGCTCTTCTTGGCCTCGATTCTCTCCCTGCCTTTTTCCGTCAGGGAAATATAGACCTTGCGCTTGTCCGATGTGCCCATTTCGCGGGAGATCATTTCCTTTTCATCCAGTTTCTTAAGAATATTCGCGATCCTGCCGCTGGTCAGACCAAGGGCTCTGGCAAGCTCTCCTGCCATGGCTGCCCTGTTCTCCATGTACAGCCACAGAAGGACGCCGTCCTCACCGCTGGTCGATGTGGCATCCAGCGATTTAGCGCAGCCGCTCTCATAAGAAAACCGTAATAAAAATAACTCTTCGCCTAAACTCATTTTGCATCCCCTTACTAATATTTATGCAGAGCACAAACTGATAGTATGCCCGCACATAATTGATACCCGATTATTGAAGTTTATCACCTTAAAAAGTATTGTCAAGTCTGCCCGGAAAAATCAGATAAACTGTTCACGTCCAACGAACGAGAACAGTTAGCAGCGGCTGGCAATGAAGTTTTTCCTTCAGAAATAGGCCAGCCGCTGTAGCTCAGGTTCGTTTTGA
>JAFTFD010000313.1 GCA_017449745.1 Lachnospiraceae bacterium | reverse complement strand
TTTGTAAATCCGTTTCAGAGTCCCGAATATAAGCGAGCTCACTGCTTCGCCATATGCTCTGATCATCGTTTCAGCTTCGGCATCGTAATCGATATCATCAGCTATCAGTTTCCCGAAGAGCTGATCGGGCAGGTATTTCTCGGCTATGAACGCGGTTGCGATCATTCCAGCGGCTTCTCTGGTAGTAATTTCAAAGATCATTGTTTTGCCTCCTTGAACGGGATCTCGACTTCCGCCGGTATCCATATCGGCCTTCTTCTTTCCCAGTCTTCCCATTCATCAACGGAATACTGGAAGGCCCATTCGAGACCATATTTCTTGACCATCTTCTCCCTGGCTTCTCCCCAGGTGCCGAGAATCCGGACGAAGCATCCTTCATTCTGCTGCCCAGATCCGAAGGTGAAGATCCATTCTTCCTTCTTAGAGGTCGAGCTTTTCGATGATTTCATCCTTGAGCTCCTTTCCGACTGTTTCCAGGGTGATCAGCACTGCGATCGAGATGATATTGAAGGCTGCGATCAGCTGCCATACCGGCAGGTATGCGTACATGATCACGCTCCAGCAGGATATGATCGTTGCGATTCCTATGATTTGTTTCATTGTTCTTTCTCCTTTTCTCTGATAGAATGGAGATAGTCATTTGGTCATGACTATCTGAATGAAGGTGCTATCGTGGGCGCCTTTTTTCTTTTTCTGCGGTGATCGTGGATACGTTGCTGATGTCGGCGTCCGCGTATTCCTTCAGGAAGTCGTCAACGGCTTTGCGGGTGAAGTTGTATCCTCTTCCGCGCCGCTGGGCTTTGATGCATCCTGCTCGGCGCAGGGTGTCGACCTTGTCTGGGTTCGTGTACAGGAGCTCTGCGAAGTCTTCTGTGCTCAGCACCGGGCGGTTGAGCAGGTTGTAGATCCTCAGCTGCTTCTCCAATCCTGTCAGCACTGCTTTGTCGTTTTCTCCGATCCTGATCAATGTCATGGCTATCCTCCTTTCCTTGTGTATTTTGTGTATTGTCCTGATCTCCGCGTAGGAACCATCGCTGTGGTGATAGGGTATCTTTCTCATGGCAGGATTCTGTTCAGCGATGGCTCTTATGCAGAGACCAGGTTGCCGGTTTAGTACATCTTTTTGATCGTGACTGTCGGACAGTGTTTCCGCGCCTGGTCCAGAGCGAAGATGGCGTCGTCGAGTTCCGGGATCGCTTCCTCCAGGTAGGCTATCCTGGTTTCGGTATCCTCTGTCTCGCCGTTATTGCGCTGCCAGCTTGTTGCGTTTGCCAGGAGCTCTTCTTCCTGGTTCAGCAGGACCTGGAGCTCATCGCGGATCTCTTCTGTGCCGGCGATCAGTCTGTCGAGGTCTCTGGTCATCAGTCGTTACCCATGTCGTATGTCGTGTCGGTCGCGACTGATTCGAGGTCGTATGCTGCATTCTGGATCTTCGTCAGGTTTTCCTGCAGGATCTCGATGTATTCGGCGCTGGCTCTTCCGGCCCGGGTTTCTTTCCCTTCTTCGGAGTAGTTTCTGTAGGCATCCATTTCTTCCTGCAGGATCTCGATCAGTTCATCGATCTGCTCTGCGAGGTTGTTGGCGAGGTTGCTGATTCTGTTTCTTCTCTGCGTTGTCATTTGGTCATGGCTCCTTCTTTACTTTCCGTAGCGGAGGTAGTGCATTACGTCGAGGACGTTGCATTTTGCTTCTTTGGCGATGTCGTTCAGCTCTTTGGCTGTGTACATGTCTTTCCTGGTGATGCCCAGGTCTTTGATCGCGTCTGCGATCCTTTTCTTTTTCATTTGGTCATGGCTCCTTTCTGATTCTGCATTTTGAATGCAGTTTTTCTTTATAAAAAAATTACTGTTTTGCCGGATCTGTTTCGATGTTTTCTACCGGAATGCCCGAGACAGCAGAAAGACCGAGCAGATCATCTCCTGTGATCCTGGCTCGGCCAGCTCTTACAGCCATTAGATGTGTCGGTTTGATTTCGGCGGCGATCGAGAGTTCCTGCGTGGACATTCCTGTGTATGCGCACAGCGTGGCCACATTCATCTTGATATCTCTGATATCGTTGAGTCGTTCCATCCCTTGCTCCTTTCTGCATTCAAATTCTGCTTTTTGCATTCTGATTGCAATGTTAATCTATCACTTCTGTTTCCCATTGTCAATGCACTTTTTACGTTATATTTGCATTTTATTCATTTTGCATGTATATTGGTGTCATGGGAAGGAGGTATTGCATGGTAACAAAACGAGCTAAAGCCATCGGCGAGCGAATGAGACGTGAACGCCGACTGCGCGATAAGACGTTAGAACAGGTCGCAGAGTATATGGGTCTGGGAAACACAACGATCTCTGCCTATGAAAAAGGCAAGATCAACATTACCGTTGAGAATCTTGCGAAGTACTGTGAGTTTCTCGGTGTAGATTACATCGAGTTGCTGCATGCCGTGCAAGAGGATCTCGATAAATTCTCATAAAAAAATACCTCCCTGCGGGCACAGGGAGGAATCATCAGAAAAGCTGTTTCAGAATGGGATTAACAGACTTTTTCTATACTTATTTTAACTAATTTTTCCTAAGTTTAACTAATTTTCTTTGAGTTTAACTAATTTTTCGCCTATATAAGATAACTAATAATATATAACAACAACAAATATACAAAAGGCTCTACTCAAACTTAAGTTAGTAAGGAGGTGGTTCTGATCCATGAAAAAGGAGAAATTTATCCGGGAGCGTCCTGGCGTTAAAGGCGTGACTTTTATGGTCGAGTTCCGCTTCTTCGATCGTGACGGCAAGGAGCAGCGTTACGTCTCATCCTTCCCTTCCTGGAAGTATCCGACGCCGGGCGCTGCACTGAAGGCTGCGGTCGCAGATCGTAACCGCGCTCTGGCGCAATACGATACGATCGGCCTCGCCAAGAAGCGATCCTTGACCATGCAGCAGGCGCTGGAGCGCGTCTTCGAGATCGAGGACATGGCGCCGGAGACAGAACGGCAGTACCGCTACATCGGTTCCTTTGCCCTGGGGCCGCTGGCGGGCAAGGACGTTTCCAAAGTTACCACAGCCGACCTGCGGTGCCAGCTGAAGCGTTTAGCCCAACAAAAGCCTGAAACGGCCTTAAAACGGTCTCTCTATCTTTACCGGAAGATCTTCAATGCTGTGGCCGAGGACGGCTTCCTGGTCAGCGATCCTACCCGACCGATCAAAAAGGTTCCGGATTCCCTGGTGCCGACGCAGAAGCGTGCTGTGACGATGTCCTGCACGATTGAGGATGTCCTGGCTGCGGTCGATGCATACGGCACTAAATCAGAGGAGTCTGTCTTCAACCGGAAGGTTATGCATACCGGTCTCTTGCTGGGCTATGCTCTGGGCCTGCGGCCGGCAGAGATCTTTGCGATCCGGAAGGACAGCTTTGACTTCGCGAAGAAGGAGGTAACTGTTGGAGCTCGTGTCGGCTCTGCAGTAGACTGGCACAAGGCTGATATTGTTAAACCGAAGACGCCTGGATCGCTGCGGGTCCTTCCGCTGCCGGGCTATGTGATCGATCCGATCCGGGAGCTGATGGAGATCCAGCCGGAGGAGTATCTCTTCGCCAGGTATGACGGATCTCTCTGGGGACAGCGGGAGCGCTGCTCCTTCCTGAAGAACGCCTGCAGGAAGGCCGGGATCGAATTCACTGCTTACCAGCTCCGGCATAACTTCGCGACGCAGCTCATCACCAATGGCATTGATGTGCGGACGGTCCAGGAGCTCATGGGCCATGCTACACCGGTCATGACGGTGTCCTATGCGCGGTCTTCTGACGACAAGAAAAAGGAGGCTATTTCCTCTCTGGAATAGCCTTTTTTGACGCGGATTTGACGGCAAATTTGACGGCAATTTTTGTGAAACGTTCACAAGTCAGCTGTTTATGCGGAAATTCTGCATTCTTGTACGTGACGTTGGCTCCACCATTTTAGTTTTAATATGCTCCGAATTACGCCGAATTACGCCG
>JAFTFD010000022.1 GCA_017449745.1 Lachnospiraceae bacterium | reverse complement strand
CGAGCATTCGCAATCCGCAAATTTGCCTGTAAATACAAGCAAATTGCTCCTTGCTCATGTCGGGCGGTCAAAAGATAGAAAAGTCCGCTCGTGCAAGCACGGCATACTTTTCTGCCTTTTGACCTTAGCATCATATCATATGATATTAATGATTTAGTATGAATTCAGAACGTTTTACACTTGAAGAAGAACGCATCCGGGAGATCCCCGGAGAGCAGGCGGGGGGCGGCCTTGCTCCCGCGTTCGCGGAGTATTTTGGCAGGATGGCGGAACAGATCTGCCTTTTTATCGACGAGTACCGCTATTTTTCCCGGGAGGAAGCCCTGACAGAGGCGCTTGAGGATCTGCAGAGGCACAACCGGAGGCTCTATGAGGACATACTGCCGGAAAATTACGGGGAGAGCTATGCAAACCCGGAGTATGCGGCGCAAAAGCTCGGAGAGGAATTCGGACCGCTGTTTTCTTTCCTGACTTATGAGCTGCGCAGTATGATCCCGTATCTGTTCCAGCAGGAGGAGGATCTGGTCCTCATCCGCATGGAGCTGTTCCTGGAAATCTACTCCGCCTTTTTGCAGGAAGAGGGGATGCCGTCTTTGCGCGCGGTCAGGGAGATCCTGTACAGCTATGTATCTGATTACGCGGAGGACCAGGAGGATTACCAGATCCGGACGAAGCTGACGGATACGGATCCTGTGGCCTATTCCATCATTATGGACAGCGACCTTGCGGACCCGCGCTATCTTTTCCAGTACGGCGAGTATATCACGGACAACCAGCTCCTGACGGCGGAACACCTGGCGTCGCTGGATGATGCAGTCATCTCGAAGATGGCGGATACCTTATCCGAGGGATACAGGAAGGGGTTTGAGGTCACGGGAAAGGACCTTGCTTCCAAGAGGCAGGTCGAAGTCCTCTTTCCGCTCGGTTTCGAGCGCATGGTGCGCCGGGCGATCCACAATTTTGAAGAGATGGGAAAGGCCTGCACCTTTGTGCGGGATATAGAGACGGTCTTCCGCATCCTCCCCTCGGGGCGAAGCGGCTGGGCTGGAGAGGAAGCGAACCCCCAGTACAAATATGACCACAGGGAGGACCTGGCGCTTTTCCTGGATGACGAACTGCTCAACAGAAAGCTGGAGGCACTGCAGGCGGCGTACAAGGCACATCATGACCTCACGGTACTGCACGGCGGGCCGGCAGTCATCGAGACGTTCGGTGAGAAGCCCTTCGCCCCGGTCACGACGCCGCACAAGGCAAAATACGACAAGCTGCAGCAGAAATACATAACTAAATTCCGAAGGCTTTCCAGGCAGTACTACAACGAAGCCGTGATCGGGCGGAACAGGAGCTTTACGATCATCTCCTTCCCGGTGCCGGAGATTGCTGGCGCGCTGCCGGACAGAGAGGCGTTCTTAAAACGCTACGAAGAGATCTTTGATGCGATCATTAAGATCAATACACTGGACTACGAAAAATACCAGCGCATCCAGCAGACCATGATCGATGCGCTCGATGAGGCTGACCGCGTGCATATCGTCGGATGCGGTAAAAACAGGACGGACCTGACCGTCAACCTCTGGAAGCTGACGGACCCCGCACATCAGACGATCTTTGAAAACTGCGTGGCGGATGTCAATATCCCCGTGGGGGAGGTGTTTACTTCGCCGGTCCTTGAAGGAACGAACGGAGTCCTCCATGTGACAGAGGTCTATCTGGAAGGGCTGCTGTTTAAGGATCTCTCCCTGACCTTCCGGGATGGCAGGATCACGGACTACAGCTGCGGCGATGAAGGTGCGTATGAAGAAGGACGCGCATACGTAGAGGAGAATATCCTTTTCCATCACGAGACACTTCCTATGGGAGAGTGCGCGATCGGCACCAATACAACAGCGTATGCCGCGGGAAAGAAATACGGAATCAGCGGACAGCTTCCGATCCTGATCGCGGAAAAGACAGGCCCGCATTTTGCGGTGGGCGACACCTGCTATAGTGACGATGAAGATAATATCGTGTATAATCCGGACGGAAAAGAGATCGTCGCGAAGGAAAACGAGTATTCGCTTCTGAGAACGACGGATCCAGCGAAAGCCTATTTCGGCTGTCACACGGATATCACGATCCCTTATGATGAGCTTGGGCTGTATGAAGCCGTAAAGGCAGACGGGACAGCTGTTAAGATCATAGAAAACGGGCGGTTCGTCCTTCCGGGAACGGAAGAGCTGAACGAGCCGCTGGATGAGCTGAAGTAAAGCATTTTTTTCAGGAGGAAAAACAGATGAGCAATGGAACCCCGGCAGCACGTGCACCCCGTGTAGGAATCGTGATGGGCTCTGATTCCGATATGGCGGTCATGAGCAAGGCGGCACAGATCCTCGACCAGTTTGACATTCCGTACGAGATGCACATCATCTCCGCGCACAGGGAGCCCGACGTATTTTTTGAGTGGGCAAAAGGCGCGGAAGAAAGAGGCATAAAGGTGATCATCGCAGGGGCAGGCATGGCAGCCCATCTGCCCGGCATGTGCGCGGCGCTCTTTCCGATGCCCGTCATCGGGATCCCGATGCACACGACATCCCTCGGCGGCAGGGACTCCCTGTATTCCATCGTCCAGATGCCGAGCGGCATCCCTGTGGCGACCGTGGCGATCGGCGGCGGCATGAACGCAGGCCTTCTTGCGGTAAAAATACTGGCCGTATCGGATCCGAAACTCCTTGCCGAGCTCAAGGAATACAATAAGGGAATGAAGGAAGCCGTCGAAGAAAAGGACAGACGCCTTCAGGAAGTCGGATATAAAGAGTATTAATTGCATCCATACACTTTAGGAGGAAAAATGGGATTAGATTACAAGAGTTCCGGCGTTGATATCGAAGCGGGCTATCAGTCCGTAGAGCTGATGAAGCAGTATGTGAAGACGACCATGCGCAAAGAAGTGCTCGGAGGCCTCGGCGGTTTCTCAGGGGCATTTTCTCTTGCTGAGATCAAAAACATGGAGGAGCCGGTTCTGCTCTCCGGAACAGACGGTGTCGGCACCAAGTTAAAGATCGCCTTTTTGATGGACAAACATGACACAGTGGGTATCGACTGCGTGGCAATGTGCGTCAATGACGTTGCCTGCGCCGGCGGCGAGCCGCTGTATTTTCTCGACTATATCGCCTGCGGCAAGAACTTCCCTGAGAAGATCGCCCAGATCGTAAAGGGTGTTTCCGACGGATGCTGCCAGGCGGGCGCCGCGCTGATCGGCGGCGAGACAGCCGAGATGCCGGGATTCTATCCGGAAGATGAGTATGATCTCGCAGGTTTTGCAGTCGGCGTCGCGGATAAGAAGGACATGATCACGGGCGAGACGATCGCAGCGGGCGATACGCTGATCGGAATTGCCAGCTCCGGCGTCCACAGCAACGGTTTTTCTCTTGTCCGCAAAGTCTTCGATGTGACAGAAGAGAACCTCAAGACCTACTATCCTTCCCTCGGTGCGACACTCGGAGAGACACTGCTGACACCTACAAAGATCTATGTCAAAGTGCTCAGGGCGATCCGCGAGGCGGGCGTCAGAGTAAAAGGCTGCAGCCATATCACGGGCGGCGGATTCTATGAGAACATTCCTCGTATGCTTCCCGACGGGATCGTAGCGAAGGTCGGCAAGGATTCTTATCCGATCCCTCCGATCTTTGACCTGATCCGCGAGACAGGAAAGATCGAAGAGCAGATGATGTACAACACTTTCAACATGGGTATCGGACTGTGCCTGGCAGTGGCGCCGGAAGATGCAGAAAAGGTCCTCGCAGCGGCTGAGGCGGCCGGCGAAAAGGCCTATGTGATCGGACAGACGATCGCAGCAGCTGATGCTGAGGGCGCGATCGCGGGCGGCAATACGGATGCAGATAGCGGCAAAGGCGTAATGCTCGTCTGATGGCATGCAGGAGACAGGGAGACAGGGAGACAGGGGACGGTTCTCTGTCCCCTTAAAGTAGAAGAGGACAGAGAACCGTCCCCTGTCTCCCCCTT
>JAFTFD010000312.1 GCA_017449745.1 Lachnospiraceae bacterium | reverse complement strand
CAGTGAATACACTCGTGGTCACCGACCGCTTTGACGTCCATCTTACAGTTCATGACGCAGGCGGAGCAGCCGTTGCACTTACCGGCATCGACCTTGACGCCGATCACGGCAAGCCTGCTGAACATTCCATAGATCGCCCCAAGCGGGCACAGGAATCTGCAGAATGCCCTGTAGCAGAAAATGCACGCCGTAAAAATGAGCACCATGATGACGAATTTTCTCGTAAAGATAATTCCCAGCATGGACAGCCACGGCAGGTTCTTAGGCAGCATTCCCATGGCGCCTTCAAAGGTTCCCGCCGGGCAGATGTACTTGCAGAACCCGGGAACCGGGATACCCTGCCCGATCCCGTAATAGATGGGGATCATGATCGCGAAGATGACCAGCAGAACGTATTTAAGATAGCTGAGCGCTCTCGTGTATCTGCTCTTTTTGATCTTAGGAGTGGGGATCTTATGGAACAGTTCCTGGATCAGCCCCAGGGGGCAGATCCATCCGCAGATCGTCCTTCCCAGGAGCATGCCGTACAGGAGGATGATCCCGAGCACATAAAAGCCGGCATGTTTATTCAGTGACCCGAGGGCGTTCTGAATAGAGCCCAGCGGGCAGGCACCCACTGCCCCCGGACAGGAATAGCAGTTAAATCCCGGAACGCAGACCGCCTTTGTTTTTCCGGTAAAGATCTTACCTTCGGCAAATCCACGCAGATGGGCGTTGTACAGCAGTGCACTGTACAGCTGGATGAGCCTTCTCTTTGAAGGCATGATATTTCTTTTTAAGATCTGATCAGCCAAGGCCTATACACTCCGTACATATTTTTGATGCTTTTACGAACACGTCATTCATGCTGCCGTTGAAAATACCGGCAATAATAAACACCACGGCAGCCAGCAGGACGATCCGCCTTACCAGCTCCTTTTTTCGAAGGACGGACTCCTCTTCGGGGTCCTTTTTGGCCACACGCACACCCCGCACCGGCTTATCCGCATTCTCATCCCTGATGCCGCCCACTCCGCAGAGGACGCTCATTGCGATCGCCGCCAGCAAGGCCGGCACTGCAAAGCGGCCTGCCCTGCCGATCGCTTCCACGGTGTATATTTCCGTCATTGGATCAACGGCCTTCAGGGCAGACCCTCTTATGTAGATGCCAAGAGCCCCGGCGATGAGCAGGGCGGCTGCCAGGATCCACAGAATGGACTGGATCGTCAATAATAGTTTTTTCTTAGTCATGATCCGTCTCCGATTCTTTTCCTTGATTCTTATCTCCGATTCTTTCATCGATACTCTATATCGATTCTTCTCATCGGTTATTCTCTGTCCGGAACCGCGCTGATTCCGGACAGAGGCATATTCTTACTGTTTGGTAATAGTGATCACGAGGTCGCTGTATGTATTTTTGGTCTTGTAGATCTCGTCATTATTCTCATATCCGTCAGGCGCCTTGAGAACGTGGACTTCATAGACCCCCTCAGGATCTGCAAAGGATGCCAGGCCTCCAGCGTCCGTCGGAGCCACTTTGCAGGTATCATTCGTGCAGAACTGCACCATTGCGCCCTCCACAGGCTGCGCGTTCTGGTCGACGACATAGATATTGTACGCGCTTCCTGTCACTTCCTTCGCTTCTTCTGCTGCAGGCTCCGTTTCTTCAGCCGCTGCCGCTGCTGCTTCCTTTTCAGTCTTTATTCTGTCTAACAAATTCTCAATACTCGGCTCATAGGCAAGGAGGTTCGCTCCAACGACCGGCTGCCCAATGATGACCCCGTTTCTGTCCACAAAGAAGGATGTAGGCCATCCGCCGCTCATATCAAAGCTGTCCATCCATCCCTCCCAAGGGCAGAGATTCAGGTACGTATCGCCGCTTTCTTCCAGCAGACCCTTGGCCTTTTCAATGAGTTCAAGGTTCTCTGCATCGCCGCAGATCCCGATGATCGCGCAATCCTTTTCAGCCAGCCTGCTGTTTATTTTTTCCAGCTCCGGCAGCTCCTCTACGCACCAGTGGCACCATGTCGCCCAGACATTCACCATTGTGATCTCATTATGGCTGAAAATGTCTTCGCTGCTGACCGGTTTTCCGTTAAGATCTGTAGTTTCAAAGGACACCTTGGACCCGATAATGTCCGTATACGGTCTCTTGATCTGGGAAAATTCCATATTTTCCACCAGAACATCCTTTAACGAGATCAGCGTGTCATATTCTTTTGCAAACTCTTCGCGAAGATTGCTGTAATTGTCATCTCCCGCATTTTCTCCGATATATTCGAAAAAGCTGCAGTCTCCACCCTCTCCGACAAGCTTTAAGTCGTCAGCTGCAAGAATTTCCTCTTCCTCAGTTTCATTTACAAAATTGGCCAGATCTTCTGCCGTCCTGTTTTCGTCGATCGCCAGGATCGTGAAAAGGGGTACGATATTGCCCTGGTATTCCAGGAGTTCTTCTTCCGTGTATTCCTCTTTGGAAGCCAGCTCATTATACTCGTCTATGGTAACTCCGATGTAGTTAGCATACAGCTCATAGATGCCCTCTCCATCTGAAACATCCATTCCGTTGAAAGAGATCAGGCCTTTCGTCTGGTCAAATTCCACGGGGGCATTCATGATGACGCCGACATCTTCCAGATCGTTTATCGTTACAAACTCCCTGGCGGTCTCTTCCGGTGCCGCCTCACTCTCAGAAGCCTCCTCTGTTGTTTCCCCAGCTGCTGCCTCCTCAGGTGCCGCCTCCTGTTCCTGGACTGCTGCATCCTGAGCTCCGTCACTCTCATTATTATTTCCGCTTCCGGATGAGCCGCACCCGGTTGTCCCTATGCAGGCGCAAACCAGCAGCGCGCAGAGGATCTCAGTGATCTTTTGTCTCGTATTCCTTCTCATAGTCTTTTCCTCCTTATAAAACAGCTTAATAATCTGGCTTTTACCGAAAATAACCCGTTGATTCAGACTATTAAAGCCATCCTCTTTATTGTATCAAAAAAGACGACAGATATCTGCCGTCTTTAAAAATAATTGCTGTATTTTACTATGAGGAAAATTGAATTCCGAAATTCCACGGCAATCATTGAAAGCATGGAATTCACTCCTGCAAGTGTAAGGGTGGAATTCAGTCTTCCAACTTACTATACTGTTTTTAGATAAGTCATCCTCCTGCTCTGGCGGACAAGGAGTTTCTATGGCTGATCAAAAACACCTTTGTAATGATTCACGCCTTGTTATTGAGCATGGCCTCAACGACAGGCTGAGTTTTAAACAAATCGCCAGGCAGATCGACAAAGACTGTACTACCATCTCCAAGGAGGTAAAGAACCGCAGGCTTTTTATAGAAACCGGGGCATATGGCAGAAGCTTTAATAACTGTATTCACCGAAAAAAATGTAAGGTATCCGGGTGCTGCTCTGATTGTACATCACCAAGATTACGCTTTTGTGGATCGTGTGCCAAATGTATCAAGGTCTGTCCGCATTATGAGAAAGAGTTCTGCGGCCGGCTCAACACCCCGCCTTATGTATGCAATGGATGCGATGATCGTTCAAAATGTACTCTGGAAAAAGCGTTCTATCATGCATCTGAGGCCCAGAAAGAATACAGGGAAAATCTCTCTGAATCCCGCTCAGGAGTGAACCTTACAGAGGAACAGCTGGCTCGTCTGACGTCCATTATCGGCCCGCTGGTGGATAATGGTCAGTCTATCCACCATATATGTGCCAATCACGCCAGTGAGATCATGCGCTGCGAACGTACCATTTATTCCTATGTGAACAATGGAATCCTTGAAGGCGTCAAAAGTATTGATCTTGTCAGAGCGGTAAAGTTTCGCCCGAGAAAACAGAAAAAATCCGTACTGAAGGTCGATAAAAGCTGCAGAATAAACAGAACTTTCCAGGACTTCCAAACATTTATGAAGGAGCATCCGGACCTGCCCTATACTGAAATCGATTCCGTAGAAGGTAAAAAGGGCTGCGCAGTGCTTCTTACCTGCCACTTCGTACAGGCAAAGTTCCAGCTCGCCTTCCGCAGGGATGCAAATGACTCGAAGTCAGTAACGGATGCATTCAATAAGCTGTACGACACGCTGGGGCCGGAATTGTATCATGAGCTGTTCTATATCATCCTGGCTGACAACGGCACGGAATTCTCTGATCCAAAGGCTATCGAGTTCGACAAGAACGGTATCCGCAGATCCTATGTGTTCTACTGCGATCCCGAAGCACCAGGCCAAAAGGGGCACTGTGAACACAACCATACATTCATTCGCAGGGTCATCCCTAAAGGAACTGATCTGACGCCGTATTCCCAGGATCAGATCACTCTTATGATGAGCCATATCAATTCCTATAAGAGGAAAGATCTTGGCAACAAAAGCCCCTGTGAACTTATTGCGTTTATGTACGGGGAGGATTCCCTGAAGAAGTTCAATATAAGCTTCATTGCTCCGGACGAAATCTGTCTTAAACCTTCGCTTCTGTCCAGATAGCTTTTCCTTTCAGCTCTCTGGAGGAGGCCGGGGTGTGGGGCTGGCCCCACGTACACTCAAGGAGATGCTGTCAGTTCAGCGGTCCGCCTTGCATAAAATGAAGTTCCGATCACAGAAGATGTCTGGCTCTTCCAGCTCCCCGTGATCGGCACAGCTGATCCATGCAAGGCGGCAAGTCTGTCAAGATGGACCGTGGAATACCGCAGTCCCGTAAGGGACGAGGATATGCCGCGAAAGCCGTCTTGACATGCGCAGAGCGGAACGTCCACTCATTAACATATAAAAAGAGCCGGAGTCTGGCATGGATGACAACCATAAAGCCCCATCGAGGGTGGAATTCAGTCATTCTCTCCCCAGAGCACTCTGAACCCATCTTTGGTTATTGTGCGCAAAATCCGGCTGAAGCAGATGCTTCTACCATCTTTATAAGCTTTTTTAGGAATCCTGTACAGAGATTTCCTAATAGAAACCTATAAAGAGTTGAATTTAGTGCTACAAGGTGGAATTTACCATTACAACGTAGAACTTACTTTTTCAATTAACATATTTTACTATGATCTTGCTATTCCTGCGTACGGAAATGCTCCTCGTGATACGCATTCAAATACGGTGTGATCTGTGCCAGCCCTTCCTCGCTGAATTCAAAATCCTTTACTGTCTTTTCTTCCTCAGGTGTCGAGGCATAACCAAATGGCTCCGGCCAGATCGTCACTCTAAGGACCGCCGGATCGCGCTTCGCCGGAGGAACGAAATGCACATTGGAAAGCGGCTCGCGCGCTACGCGGTAGCGCATGCCCCTGTAGCTGCCAAAATACGCCTCGCCATATTCATAATATACCAGGGAGTGCAGGTTCTTTTCCAGGATCCCCTGCTCGCCGTCGTCAAACTGTATGATTGCCATGTTATGTTAACCCCTTATATGACTGTCTGGCGGATCTTGGGCGCATAGCCCGCATCCTGCAGGCATTTTACGATCGCGTTCTTGTGTTCTGTTCCAAACGCCTCCATGGTGATCCTGAGCTCCACGGCCGCATTCCTGTTGATGGAGACGAACTGGTTGTGCTCGAGCTTGATCACGTTGCCGCTGGACTGTGCGATGACGCCCGCCACTCTGGAGAGCTCGCCCGGCTTATCCGGCAGCTCCACGGAGACAGTAAAGATCCTGTCTCGCAGGATCAGGCCCTGCTGCACGACGGAAGACATGGTGATGACGTCCATATTTCCGCCCGAGATCACGCAGGCCACCTTTTTGCCCTTGCAGTCCAGATGGCGGAGGGCCGCCACGGAGAGGAGTCCCGAATTCTCAACGACCATCTTGTGGTTTTCTACCATATCCAGGAAAGCCTCTACCAGCTCCTCGTCCGGAACGGTGATGACGCTGTCGAGATTTTTCTGCAGATAAGGGAAGATAAAGGATCCCGGCGTTTTCACCGCCGTGCCGTCCGCGATCGTGTTGACGCTGGGGAGCGTGACGACCTTGCCCTCTTTCAGGGATTCCGTAAGGCACGCTGCGCCTGCGGGCTCTACGCCGATGACACGGATCTTGGGATTGAGCATCTTGGCCAGCGTGGAGACGCCGGTAGCCAGTCCGCCGCCGCCCACGGGAACCAGGATGATATCGACCAGCGGGAGCTCCTTGTAGATCTCCATGGCGATCGTTCCCTGGCCGGTCGCTACTGCCGCATCGTCAAAGGGGTGGATGAAAGTATATCCGTGCTCCTCCGCAAGCTGCAGGGCCTTCTCGCAGGATTCATCGTAGACATCGCCGAACAGGACGACCTCCGCGCCGAGCGCCTTGGTCCTGTTGACCTTGATCAGCGGTGTCGTCGTCGGCATCACGATCACGGCCTTGACGCCGTATTTTTTCGCCGCATAGGCAACGCCCTGGGCGTGGTTGCCGGCAGATGCCGTGATCAGGCCTTTTTCTCTCTCTTCGGGAGTCAGGGTGCTGATCTTATAATAAGCGCCGCGCACCTTGTATGCGCCTGTGCGCTGCATGTTTTCCGGTTTCAGGTAGACCTTCGCCCCTGTCTGTTCGCTGTAGTAATCGGAATAGATCAGGTCTGTCGGTGTCGTGACCTGCTGTACCAGCTCACAGGCCTCTTCAAATTGTTCGATCGTCAATGTATCCATTCTTTTTTCTGCTCCTTGCTAACTGTTTTCCGCAAAGTGCTCTTCCCCGATTCAGGTGTGAACAAAAACCATGTGTAACATAATAGCACAAACCTGCCGTCACGGCTATTTCTTCATACCCGTTCGCCGTTAAAATTAAACAGATATGCCTCGTCCTCCATATTTCCGGGAAACTGCGTGATGAGGCGCACCGCGAGCGGAACTGCCAGGCGGATCCGTTCCTCGATCTCTTTATCCGATCCGGCGCAGGCAGGATTTGCATCCTTGCTGATGATATGTCCGCGAAGTCCCTCGTACTGGCCGATCAGTTTGAGCCCTCTGTAAAGAGCGTTCCGCTTCAGATCACGCGGACAGTAAAGGAGCGAGTGAAATCCCTTAAAAGACTTCAGCGCGCTGTAAATGGTTTTTTCAGGCAATCCCCGGTAAAAAGGAGTTATAAATCCGGCACTTCTTTTTGAGGCGTGGAAATCCTTTGTCAGATTTTCTTTCAGGGGATCTTTTCCGGCCCGCTCGATCAGATACCTGTCCAGCTCCCCCTCTATATCGCAGTGGCTCACACCATTATCTTTTTCATACTGATTGATGTATCCGTGGCAGGTCGAGTCCAGGGAAAAATGGCACAGCATGCCATAAAGATAGATCATAGCCGGTTCCGGCAGGGAAGCGCTTTGCGTTTTTTCAACTGAAGAGGATGCGTGCAATGCTTTCTCAAAAGCCATCGACTCTTTCAGCGCTTTCTCAAATAACTCCCTCCCGCTCTCGCAGTGCATCTCATGTCCGAGACGGCTGACGGGATTCGACTTGAGCGGGTGATAATAAAACAGGATGTCCGGGCCCTGTAACCCGATATTAAAAAGATCCTTTTCTGCAGCAACGCGGCTGCGGAACGCATCCGGCAGTGCCGCGAAAACAAGGTCTCCGAACATCTGATGCGCATATGTAGCTGGCATACTGAAACCTCCTGAGATTCCGTGGTCTTTGATCAGTCGTAATCGACTTTCATAAGGCACAGTCCCTGCGCGGGTGCCGTCGGCCCTGCCTTTTTTCTGTCCTTTGCCTCCAGGATCGCCCCCATATCTTCGGGTTCCATCCTGCCATAGCCGACTTCAAGGAGCGTGCCGACCAGGATCCGGACCATGTTCTGGAGGAAGCCGTTGCCATGTACATAGATGCGGATATAGCTGCCGCTCGTCTCGATGCTGATCGTATCCACGACGCGGATCGTCGACTTTTTCATATGTGAATTTCCGCAGAAGCTCTTATAGTCATGCATACCTGTCAGATACTGCGCCGCCTCCCGCATGCGCTCCAGATCCGGCTGTTCCTTCAGCATATAGACATATTTTCTGTCAAAGACAGGCTTGCTCTTTCCGTACCACAGCGTATAGCGGTATGTCTTTCCCACCGCCTTGAACCTGGAATGAAAGCGGTCTGCCGCGATCTTTACCTCGTTGACACTGATATCATCGGGAAGATACCGGTTCATGTAAGCCTGGATCCCATCCTCACTCAGCTCCGTATCCAGCAGGACGTTTGCTGTCATCGCGCGCGCATGAACGCCGGCGTCCGTCCTGCCGGCCCCGATCACGGTGATGGGCGGATGGTCCTCCCCGACCATCTGCTGCAGGACCGTCTCCAGTTTGCCCTGGATCGTCATGTCGTTTCCGGGCTGGTGTTCCCAGCCAAAATATCTGCTTCCGTCATAGCTGACTAACAGCTTGTAATTCTTTTTCATCTTCTCTCAATTCCGCGAATTGTTTTCGTAAATTCTAAATTTCAAAATTTGGTTGATTTCATTCTGTTGATGCGGCCTGCTGTAAATCATACGTGTCCCGCTCAACATTGTAATTTTGGCTGAATTGCCCTTTTGTGTCAATCCTCACCCTGGCGGGCTTTTTCAGGAATCTCTCCAGAAGCTTTCCGGATGCTTTTTCAGGGACCTCAAATAAAGATAGTTTTAAATGCCATTATAAACCGGAAGACCATGGCTATATCAAAAATCATCAATTAATATTGTCTGATCAAAGCATTCACCTGTATCACTAAAAACAGTATACTAATATGGAATCAATCATTCCGGATCTATAGATCATAGATCGGGATCATGGCGTGAAATTTCTGCGTGCCTTAGATGCACCGCAGCATTCCCGCCAAGGAAAAAGGAGAGGTTAATATGACAGAAATGAAAACAACAGTGCTGGATCTGCGCGTGAACGGCATGGAGCGCCCGCTCGCCGTCGACACGAAGACACCGGCTTTCAGCTGGCGTATGGACTGTGCCAGGACAGGCGCCCGCCAGACTGCTTATGAGATCACGGTCTGTTCCGGCGATAAGCTTATCTGGGACAGCGGTCTTATCGAAAGCGATCTAAGCAGCGCCATCTGCTATCCGGCTGATGCAGCGCCGCTGACAGCTGAGACCGATTACTGCTGGAAAGTCCTGGTAAAGGATGAAACAGGTGCAGAGGCCTCTGCAGAGAGCACCTTTTCTACCGGTCTTATGGGAGAAGATCTGTCCGTCTGGCATGGCGCCCGGTGGATCGGCACGGATGAGATCAATTTTGCAGCATATACGCTGGCCGTATTCCGCCTGCAGTTCAAAATGCAGATCACTCCTGGCGGAACCTGCGCAGGTTTTATCTTCGGCGCCAATGATCCGCGTCTTGCGTCCTCTATTCAGAACAACTATCTGATCCACGGTGAAAACTATATTTCCTACTGTCTGGACGTATCCAAAATACCTGCCACTGTCTCCGTCTTCCGCAAAGGATACGCTCCAGGTGAGACCGGTGAAAAGCCGATCGAGGTCATGACAATTCCCGAGACTCTCATCAATGCTGGTAACCGCTATGAAGAACATGCCTTTGAGATCGTTGTCAGCGGATGCCAGATGGAGCGCATGACCGTGGACGGTGCGCCGCTCGAAACAGATGAGTCCAACCTCGCCCTCGTCAGCGATTTCCGCAATCCTGTGACCGAGAGGACGCATCTTGTCCTGAATCCCACAATGAAGATCGGAGATACTCCTGTCTTCCCGAGACTCTGCGAGATCGGCTTTGTCACAGATGACGCTACTGAGGCATGCTTTACCGATCTTAAGGTCCTTCATTACGGCGGGGAGAAAAATGAGATCTTCGGCGCTCACACCGGCGCCGGTTATGAGATCTTCGATGGGCTGAAAGGAATCGAAAACAGGAACGACAATATCTGCGTTGCTCCGGGATCCCTCGCCTATGCGGATCCGTCCTTTGGTTCCGTTCCCATGCTGCGCAAAGATTTCTCCCTGAGTAAAGCCGTTGCGGATGCCAAGATCTATGCGACAGCCCGCGGCATTTTTGAGCTGTCGGTCAACGGCAAAAAAGCCGGAAACGAGTATCTCGCACCCGGCAATATGGATTTCCGCAGGCACATTTTCTATGAAGCTTTTGATGTCACGGATCTTCTGGTGACCGGGCGCAACACGCTCGGCGCTGTTCTTGCTTCCGGGTGGTTCAACGACCAGGCTTCCTACACCATGGAGACCTACAATTTCTACGGCGATAAGCAGTCCTTCCTGGCTGTGCTGGCGGTGCGCTATGAGGACGGCACCTGCGAGTATTTTTCCACGGACAATTCCTGGCAGTATTGCGGGCAGGGGCCCATCCGCTACGCCGGCAACTTTAACGGCGAGACCTATGATGCGACCCGCGAAGGTATTTTTGAAGGATGGGACACGCCTTCCTACGATGCCTCCGGCTGGAAGTGTGCTTCGCTCACAGGGAATACGGTCTGCGGCCTGGAGCCTTTGATCGTCGCAAAGCCCGATCCCGGAATCGTTAAGAACGGAGAATGCAGCGCCGTCTATCTGTGCTCCCAGACCCGCGGAACGGATCACGACACGGTCTACCTCTATGACATGGGCGTCAACATGGTCGGCATGCCGGTCATCACTTTCCCCAGGGGAAAAGCCGGCCAGGTCGTCACGATTCGCTATTCGGAGATCCTCTACCCCGAGCTGGCTGCAGACAATCCGTACTGCTACGGTGACCTGGCAGGCCTGATCCTGACAGAGAACCTGCGCGGCGCACTGGTCACGGACCGCTATATCATGAAGGGCGTTCCCGGGGAGACCTTTGCCCCCGTGCACACTTTCCACGGCTACCGCTATGTGGAGATCTCGGGAATCGACGCCCCGATCCCTGCGGAGAACGTTAAGGGGATCCTGATCAGCTCCGTAAAACAGACAGCCTTCTATGAGTCCTCCAACCCTCTGACGAACCAGCTGTTTGCCAATATCAACCGCTCCACGCTGGAAAATCATATTTCCATACCTACAGACTGCCCGCAGCGCGACGAGCGCCTGGGCTGGTCCGGCGATGCCCAGATCTACAGTGAATCCGCGACCTATATGGCGGATGTCCGCAATTTCTACAGGTACTACTGCCTGCTGGAGCGCGAGGCACAGGATGCACAGGGAACCTTCCATCTGTATGCGCCTTCCTATGCCCCGATCGGCGTGGCTTTCGCCCTGGGCTATACCTGGAATACCGTCGGTGTTGTCATCCCCTGGCAGACCTATCTGCAGTACGGTGATCCGGCCGTCCTTCAGGAAAACTATCCGGCCATGCGCCTGCATGTGCTCGGTATGATGGACTGGAAGGCCGAGGGCAGGGAATACCTCACCGGACACATCGGATTCCTCGGCGATCACCTCTCTGTGAAGGATACGGATCCTTCCCTGATGGACAACGCCCAGTTCTACCGCGCTGTGCGCTTTACGCAGTATGCAGCAGAGGTCCTCGGTGAAAAAGAGGACGCCGCTGTTTTCTCCGCCTTTGCAGACGGACTAAGAGCAGAATGGAATGCTGTTTTCGTCAACAAAGATCATCGCACACAGGCGGCCGATGGTACGCTGCAGGATACGCAGGCCTCCTACGCCCTGCCTCTCATGTGCGGCATCTATTCCGATGAAAATGTCCCTTATGCCGGAGCCTATCTCAAGGAAGCCTGTGAGAAGACCGGCTGCACCATGACCACCGGATTCATGGGCACCGGAGCCCTGCTGCCGGCCCTGACAGAAGGCGGTCACATAGAGACTGCCTACAAGATGTTCGAGCAGACCGGCTATCCTTCCTGGCTGTATCCTGTCCTGAACGGCGCCACCACTGTCTGGGAGCGCTGGGGTTCCTTTACAAAGGAAAACGGCTTTGGCGGCCAGAACGGTATGAACTCCTTCAACCACTATTCCTTCGGCTCCGTCGTCTCCTGGATGCTGGAATACCAGGCCGGTATCCAGCGCGGATCTGCCGTCGGATTCAAGCACTTTGTCCTGCAGCCCACACCCGGCGGTCACTTCGATCACGTGAAGGCTTCCTATGATTCGATCTATGGCCGGATCTCCTCCGGCTGGACGACAGCGGAAGGCAGGCTCCGCAGCTATGATGCCGTGGTGCCCGCTAACACCACCGCCACCCTGTATCTGCCGGTATCCGGGGAAGATGCCGAAAAGCTTGAAAAGCTCGCCGGCGGGCAGGCAGGATCCTGGCAGGCCGGCTCCTCCGCAGGCATTTCAGGCGTTTCCATGGGCGGTGCCGTCTATAAGGGCATGGAGGAACATAACCACAGGCAGACCGCTGTCTTTGAGCTGGCTTCCGGAAGCTATCATTTTGAGATCTGAGATCTGATGAGTTGATTTCCTCCGGCTGCCATCCTTGGATCCTTATCAGCACATATATCATAACTGTTAAGAGCGCATATCGTGACCGATATGCGCTCTCTTCAAAATTGCCAAAATGTATATCATTCTGAGGCTTGGTTGATTTGATATGCAATTCCTCAGCTTCTTATTGATTGGGATCAATTCCCAAGGTTCTTGTAGAATTCCTGTCTGCGTTCTTCCTGATACTCGCCTGCATAGGCATCCGACAGGAAGATGTCCAGGGCGCTGTCCATAAATCTCTCCCAGCTCTCCTTCTCATGGTTGACCAGGATCGGATAATAGAGGACGCCGTTCGTTTCTGCCGCCTTGTCATCGCCGGGCGCGTCGCCGCACATCAGGATGTGAGAGCGCTCATACCCCTTTTCACAGAGCCTGCCGATGCAGTAAGCCTTGCTGCCCATATCCTGGGTGCAAAGGAGGTCTACATCCTCGATCAGGCCGAATCTTGTCCACTCTGCGAGAACTGCGCCGGGGTTAGCACTGGACACCACGACGACGTCTGCCTTTTCATGAGCCATTCTGAGAGCTTCACGGACGCCTTCATAAGGGCCGACTTCATCCTCCGGCAGAGCTGCGATCGCCTTGTTGGTGGCAATACTCCAGGAAAGAGCCTTGCCAAATACCGGATCCTTGTCCTGCATTGCCGTTACAGAGTCATTGGACAGCTCGTTGGCATTCTCCGCCCAGTCTTCGAGAGCTTCGATGCCATCGATCTTTGTATACTGGTCGTTGACTTCGCGCAGCATCATTGCGAGGCCTTTGAAGCGGTTGATGCCTCTTGTCATGGAGAAAAGGTTGATCACGTTCCAGCGATCCAGGATAGGCTGGCGCCAAGCATCCAGGTTCCACTCATCGACCATGCAGGGTCCGAAACACCGGAAGTGTTTGATATTCATGGTATCCATGGCACAGCCATCTGAATCCACGCAGACCACATAGTCCTTTATCTTCTTAAAATCATCTAATGCTGACATATCTTTATCCCCTCTTTATCCCCTCAAGGTTTCTATATTACTATCCGATGCCATGGCTGAAATCCTTGTCTGGATCACAATCTCGTATCCCAGCGGTCGCACCAGACAAGGTCATTGTACTGTCCCTTGAACTCTGATCTGCCTGTGATCTTTTCGACCAGCGCATGGATATACTCCTTGGTCGGAGCATAAGCATTGATGAAGGTCTTCATCATAGGCACATCATACAGGTGGTTCGTGTAGCAGAGAGAAACTGCCACAGTGGGAACCTCATGGACGAACCACGGGATCTCGTAGGAATGAGATGCGGAGTAGGTCACTCTGACGTTATTGGTCTGTGCATATCCCTTCATATTGATGACAAACAGGACCAGATCATAGTTCTTGCGGAACTCTTCCGCGCTGGTGTGGCCCATGACTTTGAAGCGGTTGAACTTGGAAGGCTGTTCGATCTCGAACTCGTAGTAGTCCTTCGGCGCTGTCACCTCAAAGCCCGCTGCCGTCAGCTCGTCGATCATCATCTGCTTGGCGGGATCCGCTCCGTCCACAAGGGAGACCGGTGCAGACTCGATAAAATACAGAATTACTCTCTTTTTCTCTGCGGGGTTGACCGGCAGGATGTGCTGGGTATCCTTGACCAGTGTGATCGCATTATCCGCAGCCTTTGCAGCCTTAGCTTTATGCTCGGCACAGCCTACGACGGAAAGTCCTTCTTTTGCCGGGAACTGCAGATGATGGAGTCCGAGGTGTGCCTTGAGGCCGAGGATCCTGTGCAGTGCGTCAGACAGGCGCTCCTGGCTGATCGTTCCGTCTTCAATACCCTCTCTCACATACTGGAGATCCTCGATCGGATCGTTAAAGAACAGGATCATATCGCAGCCTGCAGCCACGACGCCCTGGACAACGCCCTTTCTGGTAGCCGCTGCCGTCAGTCCGGCCATATGGGAAGCATCCGTAACGATCAGGCCGTTGAAACCAAGCTGCTCCCTTAACAGGTCGTTCAGCAGTTCCGGTGCCAGTGTTGCCGGCTTGATCTCCTCATCCTTGATCCCGGGGCGGAACTTTCTGCTGTATGCGGGCTGGCAGATGTGGCCGACCATGATGCTCTCAAGGCCGTCCTCGATCAGTGCCTTGTAAACCTTGCCATAGCTTGCATCCCACTCCTCGCAGGAAAGATCATTGCAGCCCATGACCAGATGCTGGTCTCTCTCTTCGGATCCGTCGCCGGGGAAGTGTTTTGCCGCGCAGGCAATGCCCTTCGCGCGCATCTCTTCCATATAAGCAAGGGACCTTGCGATGATCTCATCCGGATCGTTGCCGAAGGCTCTTGTATTGACGATCGTGTTGCGCCAGTTGGAGACGACGTCGCAGACCGGTGCGAAGGTCCAGTTGCATCCGATCGCCTCAGCCTCTGCCGCTCCTACAGCCGCCATATCTCTTGCCGTGTCGACCGTCTTGCTGGCGCCGCAGGCTGCCCCTGTCGCGACCATCGTTCCCTCTCCGACAGCTCCGTTGCCGCCCTGCTCGCAGTTCGCAGCGATCAGAAGCGGGATCCGGCTCAGTTCCTGGAAAGACTTATTCTGCTCATAGACCTGCTCAAGAGTGCCGCCCTGCCAGCGAGCTCCGCCGATATGATACTCTTTGCATAGCTTTTCCAGTGTCGCGGGATCTCTCTGCAGCGTCAGATTGATGAACAGCTGCCCGACCTTTTCTTCCATGGTCATCGAAGCGATCGTATTTTCCACCCACTGAATGTCTTCATCACTTAAAAAAAACGGTTTTGCTTTAAGATCTACCATTTCTAACTCCTTCATCAGATATTTCCTGATGCTGTAAAACAAATTGCTGTCTTTATACTATGATTAGGACGCCAAAAGCCATTGCCTTCACTTTTGGCGTCCTAATCTACTATTTATTTGTAATCAAAATCCGGAATAGAATTCCATCTGTCGTGGAAGTAATGGGCGGCGAGCTTCGGCTTTCTGTCTCTTGAGAACAGGCCCTTCTTGTTGCCCTGTACGCGGAGCATGCCCTGGCTGGTGGCGAAGTCTGCGAAGTTCCAGACCTGCTCGCCGGCGACGAATTTGAACTCGTCGAGGACAGCGTTGTTGGCCTTGTAATAGTCCACCTGGTACTCCTCGGTGTACATGACGGGAGTGACATCGTGGAAGCCAAGCACTGTATCCGCGCCGTACTCTGTGATCACGAGCGGTTTGCCGAGCTTCTCCCACTCCTTAAGTTCTTTGCGGAGCACATCCATAGGTCCGACCAGATCCGGACCGCCGAAATACCAGCCATAATAGCGGTTCAGGCAGATGACGTCGGAGAGGATCGCGGATTTATCCGAATCCGGGCCGCCGGCCATCTGGACGCTGGTCAGCGTGCAGGGACGGTTCTCGGGATCCAGCTCATGAGCGAGATCGTACAGAGGCTTGAAATACTCATATGCCCCTTCGGAATAGGAATCAGGCTCGTTGGCGATATTCCACATGACGACACAGGCATAGTTCTTGTCTCTGGAGATAAGGTCACGGATGACATCCTTGTGGTGCTCAAAGGTCTTTACGCCGTGCTCCTTGTCAAAGGTATGTACCTTCTGGCCGTTAAAGTTGGCTCCGCCGCCGAAATCGAGGTTGACGCCGACTGCCGTCGTCTCATCGATCACAACGAAGCCTTCTTCATCCGCAAGGCGCATCATCTCCTCGCTGTAAGGATAGTGGCTGCAGCGGAAGCTGTTGGCGCCCTGCCACTTCATAAGGGACATATCCTTGACATACATGGCCATATTCATGCCGCGGCCATTCGGGAAGGTGTCCTCATGCTTGCCGTAGCCCTTGAAATAGAACGGCCTGCCGTTGATCAGGAAATGAATGCCGTCGACCTTGACTGTGCGGATACCGTAAGGAAGCTCGTAAACATCCTCTCCGACCGTGACCCTGACACAGTACAGATAGGACTTAAGAGGCTGCCAGAGGGTGATGTCCTTCAGCTCGATCGCGCCCTTAAGGCCGCTTCCCTCGCCGACTTTCTTTCCGGTCTTGTCAAAGATCTCGACCTTAGCCTCTGCAGCAGCTGCGTCCGGGCCTGCTGCCTCGATGCAGTAATTCACTACAGCATCGACCTGAGCCGCCAGGGGATCTGCCACGTCTGACTTAAGGCTGACGTCAGCGATATAAGTCTTGGGGGTCGTATAAATGCGGACAGGGCGGTTGATGCCGCAGTAGTTGAAGAAGTCAAAATTCGGATAGTTCTGGGGCTTCTGGTTTCCTACGGGGCCGCCGATCCCGCCGCCGAGCATGTTGCCCTTGCCGCCGACAGGAAGTGTGGTATAGTCGATGACGTTGTCCACAGCGATCGTAAGCAGGTTATCTCCGTCCTTCAGGACGCCGTTCAGTTCCACTTCGAAAGGAAGGAATCCGCCGAAATGCTCGCAGATCATCTCTCCGTTCAGGTAGATCTTTGCGTGATGAGAGACCGCGTCGCAGCGCATCACGACGCGCTGATTCTCGCGGATGTAAGCAGGGACTGCGATCGTTCTCTGGTAAAATACCCATCCGTAGTGATCACGGAAATCGATCCCGTCCTTGATATCGTTGTAAGAAGCCGGAACAGGCATGGTCTCAGCGTCCTCAAGCGGCGCTGCGTACCACTTCTCGTCAAAGCCGTTTCCGTTGTCGAGTTTAAATGCCCAGATTCCGGACAGGTCGCTGACAAGTCTTGATGAGGTTAATATCGGATATAACATTTTTAACTCCTTTCTTTGGTGATCTTGGGTGATCCATTTTTACCTTAAATTTCTGTATAGAAATGCCCGGCGGCATGCCAATGCATGCGATGGCCGGGCATTCACTTTTCATCTGCAGCCGTTATATAGCAGTAAAATTCACCGATCACAGCTGACAATATTCAGTTCCACTGATCAGATCAGGATCATACCGTTTTCGTCCGGCTCTTTGGGAACGGCGATCATCCAGTCGATCAGACCCATGACCCCCGGGATCCCGGTCCAGCAAAACGCGAGATAAACCAGACCCTTGATCCAGTGTTTTGCATAGAAATGATGTGCTCCGATGATTCCCAGCAGGCAAAGCCAGCAATATGTTTTTCTCTTCACCGGCAGCAGAACGGTATGTCTTTCCTTGAAATCATAATACCATTCCCCGAACCGGATCCATAACGCCTTGCGCTCACTGTTCTCAGACATATATTAAGCCTCTTCACCCTTCATATAGGCTTCCTTGATAGAAGCGATCTTCTCGCGGACTTCTTCCATCATTTCCTGTGTCAGCGGATAGTACTTCATTGCGATAACGTTGAAGATCAGGCCGACAATGACAAGACCATACATCAGGATCAGGCCGACAACCTTGAGCTGAGGAGAGTAAGGAGTGTCAACGTCAGGCATTTTCTCTTTGAAGCCGATCATAGCCAGCAGAAGGCTTGCGATGAACGGAGCCAGGGAAGAGACCATCTTGTCGATGAAGCTGAACAGTGTTCCCATCAGGCCGGGAACGTATTTGCCGGAACGATAGGTCTCGTAATCCGCGCAGTCAGCTGTCATAGGAATAACGATGTTGGATGCGACCTGCTGGAAACCGCCGGTTACGACAGTCAGGACGAGCAGAGCGATCGTGAAGAATGTAAAGCCGTGGAATCCTTCATATCCGGGGAGTCCAAGAGTCGTAGGGTCACCGAATGTCCACAGCAGGACCATGAGAACATTACCGACCAGTGCGATCCAGCTGGAGATGATCATAGCCTTTCTCTGGCCAAGCTTTGTTGCAATGACGCCGACACCCAGGAGAATGAAGACGATATTACCAATCGTGGTATAAGCCTGGAAACCGCCGGACAGAGCATAGTTTCCGACAACGATCGCGTACATGATAACGGTAACAGTAGATGTTCTTGCTGCAGATCCGAGCTTATCTGTGGAAGCGGATACGACCAGCATCTGGATCGCCTTGTTGTGCTTGATGACATCAAAGTAATCCTTGAAAGTAACCATCTGAGGCTTGCCGGTACCGAAATATTTTCTGTTGTCCTTAGGCCAGATGGAAATAACGGCGATCGTTGTGCAGATTGCAGATGCAATTGCAACGATCATCCACAGCTCCTTGAACAGGCCGATGTCTGTGCCGAGTCCGTGATACTTGGGAGCAAGATAGCTGGAGATCAGGATACCGCCGCCTGTGAAGATGATCATGTTATAGATCGCATCGAAGACGGTGAAAATTGGTCTCTGCTTGGGATCGTTGGTCACGCAGCTCTGTGCGGACTTGGTAACGACGCACTGGAATGTGTAGCCGATGTAATACAGCATGTTCATGAAGATGAAGAATGCAACTCTCGGAGCACCTTCCTTGATGCTGGGTGTGAACCAGTACATGCAGAAACTGGTCACCATCAGGATGAGGTTTCCTGCGATCATGAACGGCCTGTTCTTGCCGAATTTGCCGTCTGTCTTATCGACAACGTAGCCGATAAACGGATCTGTTACGCCGTCCCAGATTCTCATGATCATGGAGAAGCTGCCTGCGAGCACGACGCCAAGGCCTACCCAACCGGTGATAAAGTAGGCAATAAAGCTCATGCTGAACAGATACATGTTGGTGGCACTGTTGTTCAGCGCGTAACCGGCGATACGCCAGATCGGTACGCGATGGATGCCATTGCCGACATCATACTTACTGGTATTACTCATAATTTCTCCTTTTCCGCCCCTCTTAGAGCTTTCGCTTTTTTGTCCGATTTATGGACATTTCTATGCGTTTAATAATATTTTTATTTTTGTCCTAAAGCAAGTACTAAATTTTGAATTATGCATACAATATTTTTATTTCATGATATAATTATCCGGACCAGAGTGAAAGCGGTTTTGGTTAACAGACTCCCTGATCGCTGTCTTAAGGAGGCCCGCCCTGATGGATACCATGAAGCATCCCATGCTCGACTTTACAGTCCGTTTCTTTAACTCTGTAAACCTGCAGACACATGTCATAGACTGGTCAAACCCCCTGACCAGTTATTATGACGGCGGACTGCGCCAGATGATCCTGGCGGAGGAAAGCCGCAGCTTTTTTCCTTATATAATCGTTCCGGATCTGTTTAAAAAAAACATCATCTGTATCGTCACGGACCAGTTCCTGTGCAGATATATCATGATCCCGGTTCCTGATGAGCAGCCGGACGTTCTGCTCGCAGGTCCCTTCCTGGTTTCGGAAATGGGCCTGCTGAAGATCCAGAAACTATGCGAACAAAAACGTATACCCCCTCAGCTGATCAGCGCTCTGAGCCAGTATTACTCCACTCTTCCTTCGATTTCTGAAGAGGGATTGTTGGAAGCCTTTGTCAACGCGCTCGGAGTCAGTCTTTTCGGGCAGGGCAGGTTTTCCCTGCAGTATATCAAGGAAAAGGACGAGGTCATACCGTCCGTGTACAGAGAAGAGCACGTCTCGGGCAGCGAAGATACAGCAGCCAAGCTTGCTCACCGGTATGAAATAGAAGAGGCAATGATGGACGCCATTGCCAGAGGCGATACGGAGGCTGCTGTCAGATATCAGCACGATCCCGTCTTCAAAAATCTTGATGAACGTGTGGAAATTCCGCTGAGAAACCAGAAAAATTATCAGATCATCCTAAATACCCTGTGCCGCAAGGCAGCACAGCGCGGCGGCGTCCACCCCCTGTATCTGGACGAGATCTCACGCCATTTTTCCATTATGATCGAGAATACCAGTACCATGTCCCAGTCCCGGGAAGTGGAAAAAGATATCGTGCGCAGATACTGCATGCTGGTGCAGTCACAGGCGACCCCGGGCTACTCCCCGCTCATTCATGATATATGCGCCTATATCAATGCCCATTACGCGGACACGTCGCTGACCCTCGAAAATATTGCCGCCTATTTTTCCATGAACAAGAGTTACCTGGCGACGCTCTTTAAAAAAGAAACCGGCACGACTTTGACTTCTTACGTCAATGCGTGCCGGATAAAACATGCTATTTACCTTTTAAATACCCAGAGCGGTACGATCCAGAGTATTGCCTCCGCCTGCGGTATTCCGGATATCACGTATTTTACCCGCCTTTTCAAGCGGGAAAAAGGCATGACCCCTTCAGAATACAAGAAAATGCTGCTCCGAAGCTGATATTCCTCTCCGGATCAATGCACAGGATCACTGTACAGAATCAATAACACCGGATCAGTTCACAGGCACGAGTCCCGTGATTCCCTGACCGCTGTTCTCTTTCTGCAGCATCCAGAAATAATCGTTGGGGTTGTCGTAGCTCTGCAGCGCAGCAAATTCCGTCTGTCCCTCTGCGTTGCGGATCATGGTAGCGGAGACCGGCGCCCAGGCGCCCTTGATGGCAGTGCCCTTCCAGTTGATGAAATTGTTGTTTTCATCGAGGCTCGTCACGATCTCTTCGCCATCGTAATAACCGTCCTTAAAGGTTCCGATGACATTGGTACAGATCCTCTTTGTCAGATATTCCTGATCAAGGCTGATGTGCTCCTGGCCGCTGCCATTGGGGAGATCATTTTCCCACTGGCCGGCGTAGCTGTGCAGATAGATCCCGTAATTGGCTTTGCAGTAGTCCCCGCCGCGCTCAAAGACCTGGTACCAGGTCCCGTCGCCGCTTCTGAGCCCGTCCTTGAAATGGCCGAAATAATACTGGTTGCCCGCATAGACCGCGATACCTTTGCCGTGCGGGTCTCCCTTTTCATTCGTTTCGCCGCAGTAAAAATATTCGTTGGTCCCCGCCAGCAGCTGGGAGAGATATCTGTATTTTTCCATACGGACAAGATAGTCGACCGCGTCCATATTGTAGCTGTCCCAGTAGCGCATCAGGTCCGCCAGGATCTGCTGGACGTCTTCCTCGCTGTCCGGGAAGGAGTCATCCTTCCATTTCAGTCTCGGCTCAGTTGTCTTTTTGTTCTCGATAAACATGATTGAAGGGCCGCTGATGCTCTCCGGGCGCTTTGTCGTATCTTCAAAAGCCGTCACGGAGTCGATCTTCTCCTGCTCCACGATCTCCTGATGCGGCAGCTCTCTTCTCTTTCTCTCGCCGGCCGCCGCGGATTCCGCGGACTGCTCAAGGCCGTCCTCTTTTTCCTCTGATACGGCGACTGTCTCTTCCGATGCCGTCTGTTTCTCCGCCTCTGTGTCTTTGGAAACAGATTCCGCAGAAACAATGATCGTATCTGATTCCCCGGCACCTTCTTCCGATGCTTCGTCTGTATTTGCCGCTGTTTTTTCAGCCTCGGCACTTTCCGTGGCTTCAGCAGGTGCTTCCGCCTCTTCGGCAGCCTCCGTTCCCTCTGCCTCTCCTGCCGCAGCATCCTGGCCGTCAGCTGCCTGTGCTGCATCCGCTTCCTGTCCGGATTCCGCAGATCCTGCAGCTTCCTCAGATTCTGCAGTTTCTGCAGTTTCCTGCTCAGCCGCCTGCTCTACTGCTGCAGCGCCCGCCTCGCTCCCTGTTTCCGGAGAACCGCTCTGTCCGGCACAGCCCGCCAGCATTGCTGCCGCGATCACGGCTGCCATCCATCCATACCATTTCTTTCTCATAAATCTTCTCCTCCTTACTGAAGCCGCGAACATGGAATTCCATCCCGCAGCCTCATCGTCTGCCGTTCTTTCCTGTCAACTATAACTTTCAGCATAATTACATAGCATCGTAACCTGCGATGGTAGTTTCTATTATACATAATTCTTTACCGTATAATTGTTAAACTTCCATGAAACCTTTTCTGGCGCCTGCACTGACGCCTGCGCTTCATAAATTTGCCTTTGTTTTTTACACTAAAGCGGTGAAGTGTAGTATAATATGATGCTAAGGGCAAAAGGCAGATATCTTTTGACCCAATATCATAATATCGGGAAAATATTATTAACACAGGCACCATTTTCCTGTATTCCAAGGAGAAAAAAGATGAGCGAAAACAGCTACAGAATGGATACCAAATGCGTTCAGGCAGGCTACACCCCCGGTAACGGCGAGCCCCGCCAGATCCCAATCATCCAGTCCACGACCTTCAAATACAACACCAGCGAGGACATGGGTAAACTCTTCGATCTGGAGGCAGCCGGCTATTTCTACACGAGACTGCAGAACCCGACCAACGATTATGTCGCAGCAAAAATAGCGGCACTCGAAGGCGGCACCGCAGGAATGCTCACGAGCTCCGGGCAGGCGGCCAATTTCTTCGCTCTTTTTAATATCTGCGAGTGCGGCAGCCATATCGTGGCCTCTTCCACGATCTACGGCGGCACCTTCAACCTCATCAGCGTCACGATGGCCAAGATGGGGATCACGGCGACCTTTGTCTCCCCTGACTGCACCGAGGAGGAGTTAAACGCCGCCTTCCAGGAGAACACAAGAGCCGTCTTCGGCGAGACGATCGCAAACCCGGCGCTGACCGTTCTGGATATTGAGAAATTTGCAAAGGCGGCGCACGCACACGGCGTCCCGCTCATTATCGACAATACCTTCCCGACTCCCGTCAACTGCCGTCCGATCGAATGGGGCGCGGATATCGTCACCCATTCCACGACCAAGTACATGGACGGACACGGTGCTGCTGTCGGCGGCGCCATCGTGGACTCCGGCAATTTTGACTGGATGGCACACGCGGATAAATTCCCCGGACTGACCACGCCCGACGATTCCTACCACGGCATCGTCTATGCGGAGAAATTCGGACAGGGCGGCGCTTTCATCACTAAGTGCACCTCCCAGCTCATGCGCGACTTCGGATGCATCCAGTCCCCTCAGAATGCCTTCATTCTGAATCTCGGCCTGGAATCCCTGCATGTCCGCATGCCCAAACATGTGGAAAACGGACAGGCAGTCGCGGAATTCCTTCAGTCCCACCCGAAGGTCAAAAAAGTCAACTATTCAGGACTTCCGTCCGATCCTTACTATGCCATTGCAAAGAAGTATATGCCGAACGGCGGCTGCGGCGTTGTCTCCTTCGAGCTCGAGGGCGGCAGGGAAGCAGCGGAGGTCTTCATGAGCCGCTTAAAGCTTGCGGCGATCGAGACGCACGTGGCGGATGCCCGCACCTGCTGCCTCAACCCCGCCACTTCGACACACCGCCAGATGAACGATGAACAGCTCGAGGCTGCCGGAGTCCCCGCCGGACTCGTCCGCATGTCCTGCGGACTTGAATCCAAGGAGGATCTTATCGCCGATCTCGAGCAGGCACTTCGCTGATCCGATCACTATTTGAGCCGCTCTTGGAGCGGCTCATTTTCATCTCAAGCAACTGTTTAAACTCAGGACCAAGTCGCAGACTTATCCGATAAACGAAAGTGTTTTATTTTCAATCATGCAACAGGAGGGATTTCAATGAGCTTGAAAATTACAGACCTGAGGACTGAATTCCGCACCGCCCCCATTGGCATAGATGTCAAAAAGCCCCGTTTTTCCTGGAAACTGCAGGCGGGAACAGACAATAAGCCCGGCAGCAGTATCCTGCAGTCATCCTACAGGATCACGGTCGGATCAGAGCCCGGCAGCTCCGATCTGTGGGACAGCGGCGTCGTTTCCGGCAGAGATTCCAACAATGTGGTCTATGCAGGAGCAGAACTTCAGAATAAGACTAGATACTACTGGCAGGTGGCAGTGACGGACAATGCCGGTGAACAGGCACAGAGTGAGACTGCGTTTTTTGAGACAGGTCTCGGGATCTCCGACGGTTCCGCTTTCGGCGGCGAGTGGATCGGTCCCTCCGAATACACACTGTGCGCCGATGTCCGCGCGATCTTCGGGATCAGAATGGGATTCCGCCTGCACGAAGGATCTTCCAGGATCGCCCTTGTTTTCGGAGAAGGCGACAAGCGCGTAAAGACCGGCAGGAACTATTTTTCCTATGAAATAGATGCCTCCTCCATTCCGGCGATGCTCCACATCTACCGTGTCGGCATCTTCCCGGAGGACTCCGCCGACACTCCGATCGCCAGCGTTCCTGTAACGGATTACGACGATCCTGAGCATGCTCCGCTCATCACGGAAGAGAACAAATACGATGAGCACATTCTCGATGTGCAGGTGACCGGCAATAACGCCTATGCGCTCCTCGACGGAAAAAGAGTCGATGTCACGATCAAGCGCGCCTTCTTTGGCGAAGCAGAGGCACCGCGCCAGATCAATCCTTTAAGCGACAACGACATCAACACCTGGCCTAGGCTGAACCGCATCGGCTGGCATCTGGCCGCCGGGCAGGGAGCAGATATCACGCTGATGGAGATCCGGAATCTCCGCAAACCCTGCGCCGTGATCTACGAGGATCATGAGACGCACGTTCTGGACGCCGGGGAAGAGATCTTCTGCACCAAGGATCCGAGCCACACCTCGATCCCCATGCTGCGCAGAGAATTTGATATTGAAGAAAAACCTGTCCGCTCTGCCCGCCTCTACGCAACCGCCAGGGGCATCTATGAGTGCCGGGTCAACGGGGAGGAACTGACCGACACCTGGTTCAATCCCGGGGCGACACAGTATGACCGCAGGATCATGTACCAGACCTATGACATCACTCCGTATCTGAAGGCAGGCAAAAACGCGATCGGCGTGATCCTGGCCTCCGGCTGGTGGAGCGATGCCCAGACTTTTGCCCTGATGAACTTCAACTATTTCGGAGACCGCGAGTCGTTCCTTGGCAGGATCGAGATCTGCTATGAGGACGGCACAAACAAGGTCATCACGACGGATACCAGGGACTGGAAATACAGCGGAAAAGGCCCCTGGACATATGCAGGCTTCTTCCACGGCGAGCATTACGATGCCTCTGTCGCAGAGAAATTTGCCGACTTTGCAAAACCCGGATTTGATGACTCCGACTGGTCCGCTCCGGTCACCTTTGAACCCGTTCCCATTGACCTCGAAGATACGCCGTCAAGACCTCCCATGATCATGTGGCCCGAGGTCAACAAGACCTCTCCCATTTTTGTCGGACAGACCGGAGAAGGCGTTCGCGTCTCCTACGAGCTGACTGCGCTCAGCGTCTCGGAGCCGGAGCCCGGCGTCTATATTTATGATATGGGCGTCAATGTGGCCGGCGTTCCCAAGGTCCACCTGTGCGGTGAGCGCGGCGCGACTGCCATGCTGCGTTTCGCGGAGCTCCTGTATCCCGATCTTCCGGAATTTTCCGGCAAGGCCGGCACAATGTTCGTCGAGAATCTCCGCGATGCGGACTGCACCGACCTGTACACCTTCGCCGGCAGGGCGGGCGGCGAAGATTACAATCCCCGCTTCACTTTCCGTGGCTATCGCTACATTGAGATCAGCGGCGTCTCCCGCAAACCTTCCCTCGAGGAAGTAAAAATGCTGGTCCTCTCCTCCCTCGATCACCTGACCGGCGATCTCGAGGTCTCGGACCCCATGACGAACCAGTTCATCGGAAACGTGCGGCGCTCCCAGCAGTCCAACTTTATCAGTATTCCTACGGACTGCCCGCAGAGAAATGAGCGCATGGGTTGGGACGGCGACACCTCTATTTTCTCCCGCACGGCGACCTTCCAGGCGGAGGGCACACACGACTTCTACATCCGCTGGCTGGAGGCCATGCGCGACCTGCAGGAGGAGAACGGAAAATATCCTGATATTGCTCCCGTCGGCGGCGGCTTCGGCGGCTACACCTATGAGAGCGCGGCGCTCCACGCGGCCTGGGAAGTCTACCAGCAGTTCGGCGATACCCGCATCATCGAGGACAATTATGAAGCGATGTGCCGCTTCATGGATTACTCCGCGTCCAACCTGCGCAATACCGGGAAACTGGCTGCCGGATTTACGCTCGGCGACTGGCTTGCTCCCGAAGAGACGGATCTGACGCTGATCTGCGATTCCT
>JAFTFD010000311.1 GCA_017449745.1 Lachnospiraceae bacterium | reverse complement strand
CGTAACCCGCTTTCCCAGCGGGCAACCGTGGAATTGTTTACAAACATCAGGTTCCCGAGTTGAATCTGTGAGAGCCCCTTTTTTTCCCTCAGTTTTTTCAATGTTTCCGCAAACAGAGTGTTCATGATCATCTATTCCACCTTTCTTCCCACAAACTATAACCAAGCGCAATACTAAAATCAAGCATACAGGGAAAAATAAAGTTTTCCATTCTGGAAAACCCCCTTGAACGGGATGAAAAAGAACGGAATAATATGGATAACCTATGGAGTTACCATCGGGAAGGAGGAACGACTAATGGAAGATTTGAAAACTATTGTACGTGCACGCTATGGGGAGAATCATCCGATAATCGGTGATTATGACAAGGAGCTGGCGGTTAAGTGCGTAAACGGAACCTTCGTCGGCAAAAAGAAATGGGGCATCATCTCCTACAAGGGCATTCCCTTCGTCGGAGAACAGCCTGCCGGCAAAAACAGATTCAAAAAGCCCGTTCCGTATGGATCGAATGATGGCGTATATGAGGCGTACCATTTTGCCAAGGGCTGCCTTCAGCCGGAATCGCCCGATGACGCGGGCGCTCTTGCCGTGACCGGAGAGGACTGCCTGCATCTGAATATCTGGAAGAATGCGTCGGATACCTCTGTTAATAAACCGGTCATGATTTGGATACACGGAGGCGGATTTACGCAGGGAAGTACGGTCAATCCCTTATACGATGGATACAATTTCGTGAGAGATAACGGAGAAGTCATACTCGTGACAATCGCTTACCGCGTGGGAGGATTGGGTTTTCTCCATCTGTCCCATCTGCCGGATGGCGCGGATTACCCGGATTCCCAGAATCTCGGGATCCTTGACCAGATGATGGCGCTCAAGTGGGTGCATGAAAACATCGCCGCCTTTGGAGGAGACCCGGATAATGTGACGATCTTCGGTGAATCCGCAGGCGGCTGCAGTGTCACGCTGCTTCCGCTCATCCCGGAAGCAAGGGGTTACTTCCACCGTGTCATCGCCCAGAGCGGAACGCCTAACTATACAAGCTCTACGGAACAGGCGATCGCCGCCACCGATCTACTGATGAAAGAGCTGGGCTGCAAAACGGTCGCCGATCTTATTGCCTGCCCGCCTGAGAAGATCGCCGATGTTGCCGGGAATATCCTTGCGCTCGAGGATTGGCCCGAAAGGGACGGCAGGCTCATTCCTTTAGATCCCTATGGCGCGTATCTTAAGGGTGAAGCCAAAGAGATCGACTTCATTGAGGGCTGCAACAAGGATGAGATGGGACAGTTTGCCTGCTTTATGACGCCGGAAGGATTTTCCGAATACTTTGGTATGCGTTATGATCGCAAATTTAAGACCATGGCAGCTGAGGATGTGAATAAGGCAAAGGAATTCATGTATATTACGCGGGGAAATCAGTACCATAAGAGATTCAAGTTCGGAGATCAGGTATTCTTCATCTGCCCTGCGTTCCGCATATCCGAAAACCGTACCGCTGCAGGCGGTAAGACCTATCATTATTTTTTCCGGGTCGAGACCTCAAAGCCCCATTTCCTTTCCGGGCATGCCGCCGAGCTTCCGGCTGTATTCAATAATCCGCAGGACACCTTCTTTTCCGGAAGGCCTTACGATGATACCTTCAATCATACGATACAGCGCATGTGGGTGAACTTTGCAAAGACCGGCGATCCGTCGCTGACAGAGGAGGATTCTCCTATCGGAAAGGCGATAAAGTGGGATCCGTACAACTTAGAGACGAAGCCGATCATGGTATTTGATGAATTCAATGTCCATCAGAGTACAGAAGCAGATTACGGGATCGTTGACTGGGAGAGAACCTATCCGCTGACAAAGTATTTCATATTCTGAGTCCGTGGAAAACATAGAAGGAATAAAAAGGAGGCAAACAATGAGTAACAACAAGATCAAGTGCAACAACGGTACCTTCGTCGGCAAGGAGACAGACGAGCTGATCATCTGGAAGGGCATCCCCTACGCAACCCAGCCGGTGGGGAAGCTTCGCTGGCAGAAGGCACTTCCTGCCGCAGACGATGACGGTGAGTACGATGCGACAAAGCCCGGCCACGTTCCCATCGGACCCTTGAACGACTCGGATGGAACGGCGGAGTTCGGCGAGGACTGCCTCGTGCTGAACATATATTGCAATACCACTTGCTCGGACAGCAAGAAGCCGGTCATGGTCTGGATCCACGGCGGCGGGTTCTGCGCGGAATCCCAGGCGTCGCCCCTCTACAACCTTACGAACATCTCCAAACAGTACCCTGATATCCTGTTCGTGTCTATCGACTATCGGCTCGGCTTCATGGGCTTTATGAACTTTGAGCGGGTTCCGGGCGGAGAGAACTTCAAGGATGCAGGGAACCTCGGCCTCCTCGACCAGCTTGAGGCCTTAAGGTGGATACAGAAAAATATAGCCGCATTCGGCGGTGATCCGGACAATGTAACGATCTTCGGCGAGTCTGCGGGCTCGGCAAGCGTCACATTCCTCCCGCTCATCGACGGAAGTGAGGGACTCTTTAAGAAATGCATCGCACAGAGCGCCAACATTGCCTATTGCGACACGATGGAGCACGGTATCCACGTTACGCAGAACTTCCTGACTGCAACGGGCTGTGAAACCATGGACGAGCTTATGGCGCTTACCACCGGGCAGCTCGTG
>JAFTFD010000021.1 GCA_017449745.1 Lachnospiraceae bacterium | reverse complement strand
CGACTGTGATCTCACCGGGCACGGAGTACGTCATTCCAGGTCCAGTCCCTCCAGCCATGAAAGCACTGCTTCCTTTGTGCTGTCTTTTCCGGCATCCTCCCCGCGAACCGCAAGCCCCTCCAGAAAGGTTGCATTCGGTTCCAGTTCTTTGATATCACCGTAAGTGCCCCCGTCACGGCTTCCGGCATGGGTGTTGAAAGGGATGATGGTCTTCCCGGAGAAATCATACTGATCAAAGAAGGTATCCATGATCATCGGCATTTCATACCACCAGATCGGGTAGCCTACGAAAACAACGTCATAGCTTGCCGGATCGACTCCAAGGTCTTCAAAGGCCGGCCTGCCGCCGTCATCGCGCTCCTTCTTTGCGTAATCCGCAAGCGCTTCGTACTCAAGCGGATAATCTTCAGAGGGAATGATCGGGATCAGTTCACCGCCCACGTTGTCATGGATGATATTTGCAATCCATTCCACGGAGGCTGTTCCGTCCGCCATTGGCGTTGCAGAGCTGACTGCATCAACGTCCTTTGTGTTGTCTGCAGAGAAATAGAGGATCAGAATGTTATTACCCGCATATTTTCCGTTTTCCGCAGCAGTCTCTGTCTGCTGTACCTCCGCTTTGTTTTCGGCCTGAGCAGATTCTGGCTCTTTCGCTTCTGAACTGTCCGCTGTCTGTGTGGATTCCGCCTGCTGCTTATCCTGGCCCGATGTCGCAGCCGTCGTCTGACTATTGCCGCAGGCTGCAAGAGAAATCGAAAGCGCAGCCGCCAGGACCAGGGATGGGATCTTCTTTATCTGCATTCCAAAAGTACCTCCAGTAATTCTTCCCGTGTGAACTTCTTCGCGCAGCCGCCGGTCAGGACCGTGGAATCCGCGATTGCCTTATAGTCTGTATCTGCCGGGATATTCATCTCGGCAAATGTGGTCGGCAGGCCGATCTCCCTGATAAAGTCTGCCAGAGCATCCACAAAAGCTGCTGCGAGCTCTGCTTCGGTTTTTCCGGCAGGGTCGATCCCCCAGACTTCCACAGCCAGTCTGGCAAATTGATGGTTCGCTTCCGGCATCATATGTCTATAGAGCACCGGATGGAGAACTGCCAGGCCCTGGCCGTGGTTGCAGTCCGTGTAGGCACCAAGCTGATGCTCCAGCATGTGGCACTGGAAGTCAGTGGCCTTTCCGATCTTCAGGATGCCGTTCTCCGCCATGGCCGCAGCCCAAATCAGCTCGCTTCTGGCCTGGATATCCTGCGGATCCTTCAGTGTTGTCCGGATATTCCGGATGATATTACGCTGGGTCGTCTCGTTGATTTCATCAGAGAGATTCACTTCTCTGGGAGAACCCATATATGTCTCCATGCTGTGGGAAAGAGAATCAAACGCGCCGGAAATCACCTGCTTCATAGGCATGGTCATCGTATAAGCGGGATCCAGGATCACAAAGTCATAGAACGCACCCCAGAGAGCAGATTTCAGCATTTTCTCCTCATTGGTGATGACTGCGCCGTTGTTCATCTCAGCACCGGTACCGAAGGCTGTAACCACGGCTCCCATGGGGATGAACTCCGTCGGCTGTTTGTGATCGCTATACTCCAGTTCCCAGATATCTTTGCTAAGCTTTGCCTGAGCAGAGATGATCTTGCAGCAGTCGATGACGCTTCCGCCGCCCACCGCCAGGATGAAATCAATGCTCTTTTCCTTGGCCAGGGCCGCGCCCTCCTGTACCTTGGCATAGGTCGGATTGGACATGATCCCGGTAAACTCTGTCACGTCTTTTCCAACGTCCTTCAGAATGCTCATAAGTTCATCATAGACGCCGTTCTTTTTTATCGAACCGCCGCCGTAGGCCAGCAGGACGTTTGTTCCGACCTTAGCCAGTTCTGCTGTCAGGTTGTTTGCTGCTGCCTTTTCACCAAAATAGACTTTTACAGGATAGCTGTATGTAAATGTATTCATGTTTTCCTCCTGTCTCGTAAAGCGCCCAAAGTCCGCCGGATGACATACATCTCCGTGGCGGACATTTGGATGTTTGTTATTTCAGGCTTTTCAGCCACTTCTCAACTGCCTTTGCCGGACCGTTCTCAGCATCCCGCATCTCGACCGGAAGACCGGTCAAAACAGTTGCTTTCGGCTCAAGCTTTCGGATCGTGTCGTAGGTACCGCCGTCTCCGGAGCCCATGTGGGTATTGAAGGGAATGATGGTCTTCCCGCTGAAATCATATTTATCAAAGAAGGTGTAGATGATCATCGGGAAGGTGTACCACCACATGGGGTAGCCGATATAGATGCGGTCGTAGCTTTCGATGTCGATCTCGTTCCTGATCGCCGGCCGCTGATCCTCGTCATGTTCCTTCTTGGCGAGTCTTGCCAGCGCGTTGTAATGATCCCGGTTGCTGTCATAGGGAACGACAGGCTCGATCTCCGCAATATCAGCGCCGGTCTGTTTTGCGATCTCTTCAGCTACGATCTTCGCCGTGCCATAGACGGAGAAGTAAACTACCAGTTCTTTTGCCATATCCTGCTCCTTATTCTCCATGTCCGGTCATCAGGCTTTGTAGCTAAGCAGCCACTTGACAAGCTGGGGATCGAAATGGTTGATGATCTCGCTGTGACCAAGGTCCTTTTCCTTGATCTGCTCCATCTCTTCATCCGTAAGGGAGAAATCCCAGATATCCAGGTTCTGCTCCATACGCTCCACATGGACGGACTTGGGAAGGATCGAAACGCCGCGCTGGGTATTCCAGCGGAGGACGACCTGTGCCGCCGTCTTGCCGTACCTGGCGCCAATCTCAGTCAGCAGCGGATCCTTGAAGATCCCGTGCTTTCCTTCGGCGAGCGGACCCCATGCCTGTGGTGCAATGCCGTATTCCTTCATGACAGCCAGCGCATCTTCCTGCTGGAAGAAGGGATGCAGCTCCACCTGATTGACGGCGGGGATGACTTCCACGTTGGCACACAGGTTCACCAGTACGAAAGGATAGAAATTGGAAACACCGATCGCCTTTGTGAGGCCTTCCTTATATGCTTTTGTAATACCTCTGTAAGCCGCGAAGTAATCGCCCATTGCCTGATGAAGCAGGACCAGGTCCACGTACGGCATGTCCAGCTTCCGAAGAGAAGTCTTCACTGCCTCATAGGCTGAATCTTCGGTCTTCATGTCGGTGATCCAGACCTTGGTAGTGATAAAAAGCTCTTCCCGTGTCACCAGACCATCGGCAATGGCGCGTTTCACGCCTTTTCCAAGCGCCTCTTCATTGCCATAGGAAGCGGCAGTGTCCAGCAGTCTGTATCCTGTTTTGATTGCATCGTAAACAACCTGTTCGCATTCGGCGGCATCCGGGATCTGGAAAACTCCGAAACCCTCCAGTGGCATCTTTGCTCCGGTATTCAGTGTGACATATTCCATGGTCTTTATCTCCTTTCGATTCTATCGTTGTTCGACAGCTATATGTTTTTTTCTCTTGATGATGCTATTTTATCGAGATATCCATTGTAAGTACACTGCTTTATGGCTATAATGGTATACGTATGACGTATATAGACAGATAGAAAACAGAGAGGAAATGATGTCATGCTGATCGAATCCTACCTGCTGGAGCAGTTTGAAGCCGTTGCCCGCTACGGCACGCTTTTAAAGGCTTCCGAAGAACTGCATATATCGCAGCCGTCCTTAAGCCGTTCCATGAAGAAGCTGGAGGATGTGCTTGGAGTATCCTTGTTTATCAGGGAAAACAGCAAGATCTCGCTGAATGAAACGGGAAAACTGGCGGCAGACTATGCCAGAAGAGCTCTGGAAGCAAATCAGGAGATGATCGAACGGGTCACGGCGTTTGACCGGAGCCTCCGGACCGTCAGCATCGGTTCCTGTTCACCCTTCCCGATCAATGACCTGATGCCGATCCTGCAGGAACAGCTTCCCGGGAAAACGCTGTCCACTGAGCTTGTGAGTAACGATGAAAAGCTGCTTGCCGGTCTTCGAAGCCATCTTTACCAGATGATCGTTCTGCATCACCGTCCGGAAGATAAGGACCTGTTCTGCCAGAGATATTTGGATGAACAGTTATATATATCCATTGCAAAGGACCATCCTCTGGCAAAGCAGGACAGTGTCACTTTTGAAGAGCTGAAAGGACTCCGCATCCTGATGACAGCCCATGTGGGCTTCTGGATGGACGTCACCCTGGAGAAGCTGAATGCCTCAGATCTGCTGATCCAGAACAGCATGGACGCCCTGGGGGAACTGATTGACGCCTCTAACCTTCCTTTCTTTAATTCGGACCAGATGCTAAAAGCCGGCTATCAGCCGCCGGACAGGGTTGCACTGCCCATCACCGACCCGGAAGCCCATGCCACCTACTGGATCGCCTGTCTGGCTTCTGAACAGCAGAAATACCGTTCTGTTTTCAGTGCAGTCCGTGGGAATCTGTTGAGAAATCCATCCTAAGTCAGATCAAAAAAAGCAAGGGAGAAGAACAACCTGTCATGCAGGTGATGCTCTTCTCCCTCTTTTCTGTTCCATATATTTGCTGACTTGTCCCTCATAATTTTTCCTGCATTTTCTCGTCCCGTTCTTCCTGCTGACGTCGCAAAATCACATCCGCGTTCTGCTTTGCTCTTATGAATTCCGTACGGTCCACCTTGACCTTCCTGTACTCCGCATATTCTGCCTGCCGCTCCCGAATCAACCTGGTCCGCTCGGCATTCAGTTCCTTCACAGTCGGCAGTTTCGTTCCCTCTGGCAGCTGATCAAAGGCAGCTCTTGCAGCCTCCTGCAGTTCGATCTCTGCCCGGTGCAGCTCATAGAATTCCGCCTTCTTTGCTTTCGGCAGCCGTTTATATTCCAGGTAGATCTTCCTGGTCTTGCTGTAATCGAAGATGTGCTGTCGGAGTGCTTCGATCTCCTTGATCCTGGTATCCTTTTCTTTGATGGACGCAAGCAGCTGATCAGCTCCGGTCACAGCTTCATTTGTCATACGTTCCAGGTCTTCATAGCTGTGAATATCATGCTGCTGCAGGAAGAGAAGCGTCTTTGCTGTCTGCTTCAGGTTGAAGCCCTTCGCCCAGCGCTCATAGCCTGCTCCTTTGCCTATAGCACGGTTCTGTATATCGATCAGCAGATCGATGCCCGGCTGCTGTGTCTGGCGGTGAAAATCCCTTACATTTGCGCGGGATATTTTTTCTTTCAGGGCTTCCTCGGTATAATCCTCACCCAGGGATTTGAGACGGACAAATCTTTGCTGTGCACGGCCTTTGATGGCGATATTCTTTCCGCGTTTGATCTCATATCCCTCTTCTGCAAGCAGCCGTAGGAAGTCTTCCCAGTCCTTTGGCCTTCTGCGGATCAGATCATCCAGGACAGACCGGATCTCATTGCGGACCGTATGGCGTTTGGGATACTCCGTTCTCTTGGTCCGGTCGGCATACGGTTTCCTTTCGATGATGGAATAGCCGTGTTCAAAGCAGACGATATCGCTGAGTCTTTGCAGGGCGATTCCGGAGAAGAAAAAGTTCTTGAACTTCCGGCTGCAGTCCAGTGTGGTGGAATTGAAAATGATGTGGTTATGGATATGTGCTCTATCTGTATGGGTGGAAACTGTAAAAGCATGCTTTCCCTTGGTGAAACGCATGGCCAGCTCATAACCGAGCCTGTTTGCTTCCTCCGGCGTGATCTCTCCGGGCTTGAAGGACTGCCGGATCTGATAGGCAATGATATTTCCTTTGTACTCCTGCCCGGTGACCTGGTTGTACTGCCGCTTGGAAAGCAGGAATTCCATTGCTGCCGTCTCCGGATCACAGGCAAAGGATGAGATCAGTTCGCCCTGTTCTGTCTTGATCGGATTTTGAGAATAATCCAGCCGTTCATTCAGGCACTGAGCTACGGTTTTTCCTTTGTTTACATGTAATGCGATCAGTCTTGTCGCTGCCATTTCTTCCTCCATGCACAAAAATAAGGGGACTGCCCGCAGCATCTTCTGCCGTAGACAGTCCCCGTAAGGTTCTTCAGTATTCTGATGTTATGATCTCATGAAACGGATCAGACCGTCTCTCGCTCCTTCCAGCGCTACGATGACCACAGCCTGGCCAACCAGGATGGCGAAACACCCGGCGCCAAGCATCGTGAGGATCGCGACATGGATCCACTGGGTAGTGATCAGGAAATAGATATCAAAGCCAAGGATGAGCAGAAGTGCCGGACCGATCACGTATCCAGACAGATCCGTTGCGAGATTGAAAAGGAATCCCGCGATGGCCGTCAGAACGATCAGCGGCAGTGCTGCTATCTTGCCGATCAGACGAATCACGAACATTTTCATTGCCTCCTTTGCTGCTTCTGTCTTCATTGTAGATATGTCCATCGGATACCACAACGATGTCGCAGATTTTTTTCATGTATCGGCACCGGAGATTCCGATGCCTTTTTGATCATTTCAGCGCAGCCAGCTTCAGGAATATTCTGCGTTCTGTATCCAGGATCTCCTGAAACTGTTCCTGCAGATCCATGATATCTGCCGCGTAGATGCTGCCGTTTTCATTGGCCCGTTTGGCATACTGGTTCAGATTGTTGCCGCACCGGGCGACCTGTTCCGTAAGAGAACGGATATCCTTCAGATCCAGGCAGATACACAGGCCGTCCAATGCCATTTTCCGGATATAGGCGCTCATGTTATGAATGCCGAGCTCTGCCATTTTCTCTTCGATCCGTTTGCGCTCCTGCGGCGTGACCCTCAGATAGATCATGTCGGTCTTCTGGATACTCATAGGCCTGCTCCTGTTAATCCGGATACAGATCCAGCTGCTGAAAGGCTTCATCATCCATGCCTTTGAGCTTGTTGATCACCCGGTCTGTCAGTTTTGCCAGCTTCTTTTCCTCCGGCTGCAGCTGCACCTTCATCCCGGCAAGCTCCCGGATCAGACCTTCCCTGGATCCCGGATTATACAGCATCATCAGCATGGTTTCTTCCTTGGTAAACTTCTTCATTCCAGATTCCTTTCTCCGAACCATGCCGGCGGTTTATGTCCGGGCTCTTTGGCAGCCTTCAGCTTTTCCAGGATGGATTCCCGTTCTTCCTTCGGTTTCTCTGTCACCTCCATGGCCGGTGCTTTTCCGTTATTGATGATCCCGTCGATCATGCCGTAATCATCCTCCATTGCCATTTCCGCATTCTTCAGATAATTCTCCGGCTTCAGGAATTCCGGCAGCGTGACAAAACCGATGGAATCCACGTAATGACAGGATACCTGACCATTGGTGCGGATTGCTACGATGTCGCTGACCGAAAGGCTGTGTCCACGGAAGTCTGCTGGATGCGCGATATTGAACTTCTCATAGATCTCATCCAGCAAT
>JAFTFD010000310.1 GCA_017449745.1 Lachnospiraceae bacterium | reverse complement strand
TTGCCTATAAGAGTGATGAGGTATTAAAGGGTGTCTCCTTTACGGCACAGGAGGGACAGATGACCGCCCTTGTTGGCGAATCCGGGAGCGGCAAGAGCACCATTGCAAGGCTCTTGAGCCACTATTACGACGTGAGCGCCGGAGAGATTACCATCGGCGGGCAAAGCCTGCGGAATATGAGCCTGGACGCCCTTAACCGCGAGGTGGCCTATGTCTCTCAGGAACTGTTTTTGTTCAACAGAAGCATTTTGGAAAACATCCGCGTAGGAAAGCCGGACGCTTCCGATGAAGAGGTGAAAGAGGCTGCGAGGCTGGCAAAGTGTGAGGACTTTATTCTTCAGCTCCCTGAAGGATACGATACCCCTGCAGGGCTTGCCGGAAGTAAGCTCTCCGGCGGACAACGGCAGCGTATTGCTTTTGCCCGGGTTCTTCTGAAGGACTCGCCGATTATCGTGCTGGATGAGGCGACAGCCTTTATCGATCCGGAGAACGAGCAGAAGATGAATGCTGCCATTACGGGCATCATCAAGGGTAAGACCGTGTTGGTCATTGCTCATAAGCTCTCGTCTATCGTCGGAGCGGATCAGATCATTGTGCTGCGGCAGGGGAAGATTGCGGCAAAGGGTACTCATGAAGAGCTGCTGAGGGAAAGTGATGACTATCGCAAATTGTGGACGGCATCGGAGGCCAGCCGGGGATGGATGCTGAAAGGAGGAGAAAGTGCATGATCGGAATGGTTCATCGCATTCTGAAGTTTTGCGGCGGGCATTTCGCTGCTAAGATCCGCATTGCCTATCTGTTCTCTTTTCTGAAATCGATCTGTCAGAACGCGCCGATTTTCGCCGCGGTATGGATCGTACGGAAACTGATGGATGGAACAGCAGACGTGATCACCTGCTGCCTTTCTGCAGGAGCACTGCTTATATTCTTTGCGCTCGGAACTGTTTTTCAGAATCTGACAGACCGTTTTCAGTCTGCCACCGGCTATGAAGTTTTTGCTGAGAAGCGAAAAGACTTTGCAGCACATCTGCGCAGGCTGCCTATGGGCTATTTTACAGCAGGAAATCTGGGCCGGATCAGCTCCATCCTCTCTGCAGATATGGTGTTCATTGAAGAGAACAGCATGAACATTGTTGCTGAAGTGGTGAGCGACAGCTTTGCCCAGCTGGTGCTGACAGTGTTTTTATTCACGCTGCATCCGTATCTGGGAACGGCAGCGCTCGTCACCGAGTTGATTGCTGTCTGCATCGCCCATCCCATGAACCGGGAATCTATGCGAAACTCTGCTTTGAGGCAGCAGGCCATCGAGGACCTGACCGGCGCGGTGATCGAATACACCGAGGGGCTTGGCGTTTCCAAAAGCTTCTGTCTTACCGGCGAAAGCGCCGGGCAGCTGCGGCAGAGTTTTGCCCAAAGCAGGGATGCCAATCTTACCTTCGAGCGACAGCACACTCCGTGGGAACGAGCGCTCCAGATTCTATATGCAGTGGGAACGGCGGCGATTCTCGCCCTTGCTGTATGGCTAAGGGGCCAGGGGCTGTTGGACAGTGCAGGCTTTGTGGGAGTAATGCTGTTCCTTCTGAATATTTTTGCACCAATCAAGCACCTGTTCCAGCTGGATTCACGGCTGACGATCATGGAAAACTGTCTGGATCGACTGGATGCAGTTTTTGCGGAGAAAACACTGCCCATGGAAGGAACAGGAAAACTGCCGGAGGTGGCGGAACATGAGATTCAATTTGACCACGTGAAATTTGCCTATGGAAAAGAGACCATTCTGCATGACATCTCTTTCACAGCAGACCGCGGACAGATGATTGCTCTGGTGGGCGAGTCCGGCAGCGGTAAGACTACCATTGCCAATCTGCTGGCGAGGTTCTGGGATGTGCAGGAGGGTGAGGTAAAACTTCGGGGCATCGACATAAAAGATCTTCCTATGGAGACTCTGATGTCACAGATCAGTATGGTGTTTCAGAAGGTCTATCTCTTTGAGGATACGATCTTTAACAATATCGCGATGGGAAGACCGGAAGCATCTTATGAAGAAGTTGCAGAGGCGGCCAGGAAAGCCCGTTGCTATGATTTCATCATGCGCCTGCCCTATGGCTTTGATACTATTGTGGGTGAGGGAGGCGCCAGCCTTTCCGGTGGTGAGGCGCAGCGTATCTCCATTGCACGGTGTATCCCGAAGGACGCACCGATCATCATTCTTGACGAAGCCACAGCAAGCGTGGATGCGGACAATGAGTTCTATATCCAGCAGGCTATGAGCGAGCTTTGCCGAAACAAAACAGTGCTGGTCATTGCCCACCGGCTGAACACGATCCGGGGTGCTGATACGATTCTTGTGCTGGATAAGGGCAGGATCGTCGAAGAGGGCAGCCACGAGGAACTGATGACGAATGGCGGCTTATATCGCCACATGGCCACGCTGCAGGATCAAATGAAAAGCTGGAACTGGGAGGCAAGCGCATGAGCAAAAATACCTGTCGGATGGTCGGACTGTTGATGATGTTGATAAGTGTCTTCCTTCTGATTGGCGGACTGTATCTCGGGAGTGCCGGATTACCAGAATATGTTGCTCCAACCTGCCTCGCCTTAGGATTGATTTTGCTGGTAGTCGGCGTTGTATTTTACCACGTGATTAGAAGTGAATGATTTCCAAGACTGTGGATGATGGGCAAGACGACAGGTATTCATACAGCAAGATCATGATACAGCGAACCCAGTGACATTTTAAAACGCATATCGACGAAAACAGCTCCTGACCACCGGATCGTACCGGTAGTCGGGAGCTCGTTTTTTGTATGCGGATCAGCACAGATTATCTGCTGATGGGGCGAGACTACGTGAATCTGCATTCCTGGAAGAGACTTGAAGGCGTGCTTCAGGAGTTGTCAGGTATCATTGCCGACCTCCAAGATGTGTAAAAAGGCGGCTTTTCTATTGTTTTTCTTCCGCACATGGAATATAATAAAAAGTCGGTTAGAAACGGCTAACCAGCGTTTGCCGCCATACCCGTTACACAGACTTTCCCAGAGAAAGAGGTGCAGATTGAAAGGATATCTATCAGTTCAACAGACAGCCGATAAATGGGGTGTTTCTGTACGTTGGGTGAATCAGTATATACTTGAAGGAAGAATACCGGGCTGCGAACGCTTTGGGCGCGTGTGGGCCGTTCCTGAAGATGCTGTGAAACCAAAGCGGCTTACACCGGGCGTGAAGGCAAAGCTGTCTTCTTCTGCTCAGAATGCCGCAATAAAACCAGCAGAGTAATTTTTTTGCCCGAGAGGTTAGCTTAGTCTAACAATAAAGAGGTTCTATGTTTATCAATGAGTACGGCGATAAGAATAATCCGCTCGTCCTGCTTCTTGCACCGATGATGGTATAAGGCGTTTATCTGGAGGATAGGAATGTTTTGGGATAATGTGGCCGGTGTATATGATGTATTCGTCAATGTCATTAACAGGAAAACGCATCAGAGGCTGAAGAGGATCGTCTCAGATCTGATTGAACCGGATGACACGGTATTGGAATGTGCCTGCGGGACGGGACTGCTGAGCGCCGTGATCGCAGAAAAGTGCAGGAAGCTTACTGCAACGGACTTCTCTGAAAAGATGCTGAAGAAAGCGGAAAAGAACTGCCGCGCCTTCTGCAATATCACATACGATCAGGCAGACATCACCGCACTTCCCTGTCCGGACAGCAGCTACGATAAGGTCGTTGCTGCAAACGTGATCCACCTGCTGGACAATCCAT